>JAGGXD010000167.1 GCA_021163295.1 Bacteroidales bacterium | reverse complement strand
TTCAGTCCTTCAGTACTTTGTGAGGCTTCCAACTTTAACCCGTTTTATTGAGTGCACTCAATAAAACGGGTTAAAGTTGGAAGCCTCACAAAGTACTGAAGGACTGAAAAATTTGTCTCGTACTTTATGTCGGGATTGAATGCCGAAGTGATGTGATGCAATTACTCCTGCAATAATAGCAGTGGGTTTAGCAGGTCAACACAGTCACAAAAAGTGTCAGTTGTTCGATGAACCGCCGTGCTCCTCCGCAAAAGCTTCGGCAGTACATGGAATACGAGAACCATATATATGGTAGTGTGCCTGCCTCCGTAACGTTTACCCCGTAACAAAATATACGAGGAAGTTTATCTGGGAGAGGGGCACTGGCTCCGGTTATTCCGGATTCAGCTGCTTACTCGATTAGCTGTGGTTTCTTTTCAATTTTTTTTCTTTTGATAGATTCAAATCATCAACTAATTGATTTTGAAGAATGAACAATTCTGTCTCAACAAATTCAATAATTGTCTTTAGTTCTTCAACCCGTTCTTTATCATAAGTTCCGCTTTCTCCAGTAAGAAAATGCAAGGTATTCCGTTGGTCGTTAAGTTTAATAACTATATTCTTCGTTTTAACAGGAAGTTCAATTATCCTTTGATACTTGAGTTTGTTTAACATGATGTTGAATTGAAGAGTCTTGTCAGTAAGTCCAGGTAAATAATACAAATCTTGATCATCAACCTTTTTCCAATTTTCTATAGCATTAATCTCCTTGAGTTCAATTGGTCGTTTATTTTGTTCTTTTCTTAGTGATTCATAATCAGGACTATCAATGATCTTGTGAATTACGAAATTGTTAAGCAATAGTTTTGCTTTCATGTAGTTCTCAAAGCAAATACAAATTTTTATAGCATCAAGCAGATTTTCAAACGCAAACTTTTGGACATTAGCTATGAAATATTCTGGTTTTCGGAAATCAGGATTATTAATAAAATTTTCAAGTTCTATAATCTTCTCCACATGAACTGCTTTTGCAAAATTTTCATACCCAAATGTTAGTAGGTTTAAAGCAATTCCCTTTCTATTCTGTTCAGCATAATAACAAATACAATAATCTAATTCCTTCATTATTTTTTTTCTCTGTAATGCCCGCTAATGGACATTGTAAAGCGTGTTTTAATACAATTTAGTTTTTGTGTGTGCCTTGGGTAAATTTAATAAAAGTTCTTTAATGATACGGAATATCACAGAAGAAAGCCTGGAGAGTATCCCGTCCAAATGAACTCGTTCATGCGGGAAGAGATGTGCTGGTTCCGGTTATTTCGGATCAGCCACCTCGATTAACAGCAAAATAAGAATTATTGTTTTTATGGTGTTTGAGTTTTTATAGTTAATCAAGTATTCTATTTGCAATACGACTGTTTTCCTCCGGCATGATATCTGCGTACAGAGTAGTCATGTTCAGGCTCGCATGTCCTAATTGTTTTTGTACGGCTCGTAAATCCTTTGTCTTATAATATAATAAAGTAGCGTAACTGTGCCTTGCACAATGGATGGAAAGGTTATCACGTAGTCCGGCTGCCAGAATTGCCTCTTTAAAACTAATGTGCAAGGCTGTTGTACTAAAAGGATTACCCCCACGTCCACTGAATAACGGACCGTCATGATCAATGGATTGATCCCAGGTTTGTTTATGCCTGATAAACTCCTTTAGATGCTTGACCAGTTCCCGGTCGATATAAACATCCCTGGACTTTCCACGTTTGCCTCTGCGAACAAAGATGTACGGTGGTTTGGAACTGAGCCTGACATCTTCCAATCTTAATGCTGCGATTTCGAAAACCCTCAAACCAGTATTCATAGCTAAATGGACTAACATCCAGCGAACCGGCCATGTCATACGTCCTTTTGATAAATCAACAATTGAACGTTCTTCGGTAGTCTCCATGATAGCTTTTCGCTCGTCTGTCTCGAAAAGTTGATCTCTGGAGATTTTATAATCTTTATTCATTTTGCCTCTATTTTTAATTATGTATTTTTAAGTAAATATAGTATATATTTAATAATATATCACATTTAGAGGCAGTATTTTTAAGAAAATTTATATTATATTAAAAATAATTGGTTAGTTCTTTTCGTTTTTCCGGGAATCTTTGGTTGGTACATTCTCTTGGCCCCTTGGCTCATTATTCTGTTTATTTTACATCAATTAACATAATCTAAATAAAACATCTACTCCTTTCTTAACCTTTACAGAACAGTTCCGCCTATTCACTAAAATACCTTTTAATCTTCTCCAATAGTTCATCCTTATCTATCGGCTTTGTAATATAATCATCACATCCGGCTTCCAGGGATTTTTCCCTGTCGCCTAACAGGGCATAAGCGGTTTGTGCTATGATGCTAATATCTTTATTAAATTCACGTATCTTACGTGTTGCTTCATAGCCATCCATTTTTGGTATTCTTATATCCATCAACACAAGGTCTATATCCTTATTTTTCTTGCATATCTCAACAGCTTCTAGTCCAGTTTTTGCAAATAATATCTTTTTGCATATTCCTCTTAGTATTATTGTAAGGTGGATAATTGCAATCTCTTCATCCTCTGCGATAAGAATTTTCAAGTTTTTGACCTTCTTTTCATCTTTTTGACCGGGTATAGGCTCTTTAAATGTGTCAGTTTCGTTTTCAGACACCTTGTATGGAATGGTGAAATAAAATGTGGATCCCTTACCTTCTTCTGATTCCACCGATATTTTTCCGCCCAGGATCTCGACATAGGATTTTGCAATTGCCAGTCCTAATCCTGATCCTTCGAAAACTTTTGTATCTTCAATATCTGCTTGTACAAACCGGTTGAAGATAGCTCCCTGCCTGTTTTCAGGGATTCCAATTCCTGTATCCTTTACATAAAACTCCAGATAATTTTTATTTTTTTTATAACCAAATTCAATGAACCCTTTGTCGGTGTACTTAATGGCATTCTTTAAAAGGTTTGTAAGGATTGTGTTAAACTTTGTTTTATCTGTATTTATATTTACTTTTTCTGAAGGCAAAGATTTTTTATAATATAATTTTAAACTTTTTTTCTCAGCTTCAGGTGCAAAAAAGCTATTAAGTTCTTCAACCTGTTTATTTACATTTACTTCTGAAACAGAAATTTTAACCTGTCCGGTCTCAATTCTTGAAATATCGATTAAATCGTTTATTGTATTTAGCAGACGATCCCCGCTTTTTTGGATAATGTCAGTATATTCATTCTGTTCCTCGCCTGTAAGATTAGGTTCCTTCAGTAAATTTATAAAACCCAAAATGCCGTTCAAGGGTGTACGGATTTCGTGGCTCATGTTGGAAAGGAAGGCTGATTTCAGCCGGTCGCTTTCTTCAGCTTTTTCTTTAGCAGCTATCAATTCCTCCTCAACTTTCTTCCGGCTGATGGTTATTGCCACCTGTCCCGATACATATTCAAGAATACTCTTTTCTTTCTCTTCGTATCGCACGCCCTGCTCATAAGACTGTACAGTCAGTACACCAATAACCCGGTTTCCAACTTTCAAAGGAACACCAAGCCATGAAACCGAGGGTTTGCCAATCTCATTAATTTCTTTATGCGCTATAAGTTGTTCTTCAATTTCTGGTGTGAGAAGCAGTGTTTTAGTAGTCCGAAATACGTATCCTGTCAATCCTTCCGTTGTCTTTATCGGTGACATCGACTCATAATATTTATCAACATAATAATTAAAATGAAGCAGATCAGTCGAAGGATCGTACAGGGCGATAAAGAGATTTTTTGCATACATTAGTGTACCGACAAGTTTGTGGATAGATTGAAAAAGATCCTCAAGTGTTTTTGCCGTATGAGTGGATTCCGCAATTTCGTAAATGGTTTTTTGAATGAGTTCCGCCTGCTTGCGCTCTGTGATGTCCATTCCAATAAGCTGTATCAGTTCTTTATCTTCGAAAGTGTAATAAGAAAAATTTGCATCAATAATCCGGTTCTCACCTTTTTTAGTGACAATTGTCATATTCTTTTTTCGGAAAAAATATTTTTCCTTAACGGTATTTATTAATTCATCTGTTTCATTTTTATTATCAAGGATTATTTTGGAAAAATTTGAGTCAATAAGCTCTTTCCTTTCATATTTTGTTAGCTTCACAGCAGCCGGGTTAACTTCAAATATTTTACTATCACCAGGAACAATCAGGAATATGGGAACGATAGATTCTGTGAAAATTTTTTGATAACGTAGTTTGGATATTTTGAAATTATCTTCTGCTTGTTTGCGCTCGGTGATGTCATTTACAGCTCCGAAAACACGAGTAACCCTTTGCTGCTTCTCATCCCACTCCGGCTTCAAACGATCATAAAACCAGCGGATTTCACCATCTTTTCTAAAAAGCCTATATTCACTGGTTACGAAATTGTTAGTAAGCAAGACCTCCAAGTTTTTTTTCAAAACAGGTATATCATCAGTATGTATATGTGACATCCATCTATCGAAATTTTTTATTTCATCCGAAGAATAAGTAGTAACACGTTCAAATGATTTAGATATCCATTCAATGTCAAGCTTACCGGAAGGTTCTATAATTAATGAATAAAAATAATCAGATGCTAATTCAGAGATAATCCGATGATTCTTTTCACTCTCATGTAGTTTTTTTTCTGTTTTCTTTCGCTCGGTAATATCCAGTAAAGAAGCCACACTTTTTTTCGTTCCCGGGATTATATTAACAGTTAGAAAAATATCTTTTAGGTTACCTTTTTTATCAATGAAACTGAACTCATAATTTGTTAACGCTTTATCATTATCTTTACGTCTTAATTCATGCTGTTTCTTCATCCTTTCCAGATCTTCTTTAACCACAAATTCCATCCATGTTCTTCTGCTTTCTATTTCATCAATTGATGAATATCCGGATAATTGTAAAAATTTGGGATTTGCCATAGAAATAGTACCATCATTTTCTAAAATACAGGTTGCTGTTCCGGTGTTCTCGAATAGTGTCCTGTATTTCTCTTCACTTACCTGCAACATATCTTCTTTTTGATCCTTGATTTCAGATTTTTTAAGTTCATTAACCTGCTTTTGTAATGCTTTGTTCTCCTTGATTAACTCTTCTTTTGTTTTCATTTCCTCACTTTAAGTTAAAATTTAAAATTTTCAATTAAACATCAAGTTATTTATATACTTATATAGATAAAAAATGTTAAAATAATGCTGGCATATTTACTATCTATACGTTAATTGAATAGTATAGGTTTCATTAAATTTGTTCGGATTGGTATGTGTTTAATAACACATATCTAAATGGATGTGTGTTACTTGTATTAGAAAAGACGTGAAAAAGTTATTTAGGAATAGATATATTAGTTGTTGTATAATTAACCGGAATAGTTATCCCAAATTCTCATTTGAGCTTCTGGAGATAAATTATTTCCGTTTATCTTTCTGAATAATTAAAATATACCGGGGATTTTGGTAGTATGCACTACGCATGCACTACAATGGGTGTTTTTGAAAATGAGTAACAAAGTAAACCCCAGCACGATAGAGCCATAATGGCATTCTGACTCATAATTCAGGGGGTCGCTGGTTCTTAGGGGAGAAACGTTTACCCTGAGCATGTTTATTACTCACAATATCAGTATTACGTATAATGTGAAACTTCCATGTATTTTTAATTCACAAATAAAAATGATTAAATAATGATTGCGCAACAGGATCCGGATTTTTCCACATGGAAGTTCACGAGCGGGTTTTGGTTGAGGGTTCTTGTGGGAGCGAGTAACAAGTACCACAGAACTTGTAAAAAGGCAGAAAACAAATGACCTGAATATTTATCCTGAGGATCAGCCGCCCTGTTAATATCTGAAATAATGTCAAGTTCTTCAGTCACCATAGAGGGATCTTTCACATCCCAGCCGGCTTTAGCAAGACGTTTGTCTATTATTTCCCTACGTGTTTGAGCTTCGTTCACTGAGAAAGGTTTTTCTGTGTATTGCTCACTCTATCAGCATTACGTTTATTATGAGACTAAAATTAGAAAAATTGTTCAAATATATTGCATGATGTAAGGATTTTTAGCTTGTTGAATATTTACTAACTTCGGTTATTTAAAAGACTAATTTGAATTATATTGCGATAATTTCTGCAACCAAATCAAACCTAATATGGAAAACACTTTCAATCTATCTCAGGAAAAGTTTATAACGCTCCTTTCAAGCCCTATCAAGTGGCCAGATTCACTCCAGGAGAAAAAGATTATGCATTAATAAAACTATATAAATTAGATCATCATGGGTAAGAAAATCTATAATCTTGTGTTTGAACAACCAACAGGAAGTTCTTTAGGTGCACAATTGAAAGAAATTATTGATTTTTTATACTTTTTACAATCACACCCGGATGAAAAGGAATTTGTAATCAGTCTTTCAGATATTAGGTTTGTCCATCCACTTTTTATTTTAGCAATTGCTTCACTTAAAGATTATCTTAATGAAAAAGGATCCAAAATTTATTTCCAATTCCCTTTTTGGAGGAATTGCAGATCA
>JAGGXD010000194.1 GCA_021163295.1 Bacteroidales bacterium | reverse complement strand
TTTTTGACCATTTTGAAGTTGGATAAAGCCATTTTTCTTTTCCCGACAGGTACACTTTTACCGGCATATCAAATTGCCGTACACAATTACTCCAGCGAAATGACAATTCTTTTTCTTTTACTGAATATTCAAAAACAGGGATTCTGTAATCTCTGAGATACTGGTCAAAAAATGGGGAAAGGTCCCTTCCGGTTTTATCACTTATATAATTTTCAATCTGTTGAGTGGTAACTGTCTGGTGATAAAATTCATGATTAAGCCCCCTTAGGATATCACGCCATTTTTCATCATTATTAATAATTTGACGAAGAGTATGTAACATATTCCCCCCTTTGGAATACATATCTCCCGATCCTGAATGATTAACATTATAAAAACCTATAATGGGCCTGTCATTTCGAATATTCCTGCGCGTCCCCATAACATATTCATTTCCTGCCTGTTCCCCGTAATGATAATCAACAAACAGGCTTTCTGAATAATTAATAAAACTCTCGTGGATCCACATGTCGGCAACATCCTTGTAGGTTATGCTGTTAGCAAACCATTCATGTCCGGATTCATGAATAATGATAAAATCAAATTTCATTCCCCAACCTGACTGGCTCTGGTCATTACCCAGATAACCATTTTGATATCCGTTGCCATATGTAATAGAACTCTGATGTTCCATACCAAGATAAGGTGCTTCAACCAGCTTATAACCATCTTCATAAAACGGGTATGGTCCGAACCAGTATTCAAATGCTTCCAGCATTAATTTCACCTGTTTAAAATGGATTTTGGCTTTATCAAGGTTGTCTTTTAATACATAATAATCGCAATCCAGTTCGCCTTTTTCTCCCTGGTATTTTTCTGAAAAATGGGCATAATCGGCAATATTGATATTTACTCCATAATTATTTATAGGATTAGACACAAACCAGTGATAAGTTTTTGTTCCGTTGTTATGCGCTTCCACTTTCCTTAGTCTTCCGTTTGAAACATCAACCAGATCCTCAGGAACAGTTATACTCATTAGCATACTGTCAGGTTCATCATACATATGATCTTTGCATGGCCACCAAATGCTTGCACCGATCCCCTGACACGAAGATGCAATAAATGGCTTGTTATTCTGATCTTTTTTCCACGTAATACCTCCATCCCAGGGTGGTCGGCGGGCTATTTTGGGTCTGCCGCCGTATTGTAATTCAATTTCATTAACAGATCCGGGAATCTGCTTTGCAATTAGTTGGATAAAATGCGCATTTCCTTCATGCTCAATTTTCAATGCTTTGCCGTTCTGAAAAGCTTTATAAAGTATTAGTGGTGGTTGAAGGTCGATTTGCATTACCTTGTTTTTCTCAAGCACCTTATACAATACAGTATTTTTCCCTTTGATTGTACTGTCAGCCGGATTCACTGAAATATCAAGATGATAATAGGTTAGATCCCACCATTTTCTTTCTTCTGTAATTGATCCTCGTAAAGTATCTTGTCTTGTAAAGGATCTGTTTTGGGAAAATGCCTGACTAAAACAACAGGCAATTAAAATAAATGCAAGCACTTTTCTTTTCATTTTGAAAAATTTAATATTTTTAGTCTGTAATAATAAATTATGCTAAGAGTTAAAAGTTAAAAGTAGAAATTAATATGGCAAAAGACAAAAGAGAAGTAGTGAAACACTTATTTTTATCTTTATTAATAATTATAGTTAATCTTAATGGTTATACGCAAGAAGTTATGAAGTATAAGAAATTAACATCAGAAGAAAAAAGAGTGATCATTAATAAAGGAACTGAGATGCCTTTTACAGGTAAGTATCTTAATTTTGACGGGAAAGGTACATATGTATGTAAAAGGTGTGGTTCACATCTTTATTACTCAGCCGACAAGTTTGAGTCACATTGCGGCTGGCCAAGTTTCGATGATGAAATTCCAAATGCAATAAAACGGATTCCTGATGCAGATGGTATCAGAACGGAAATTGTGTGTGCCAATTGCGGTGCTCATCTGGGACATGTATTTAAGGGAGAAGAATACACTGAAAAAAACATCAGGCATTGTGTAAATTCTATTTCAATAGATTTTGTCCCGTTAGATAAGAGTACTATAGTGCAAACCGGACGTGCTATTTTTGCCGGCGGATGTTTTTGGGGAATGGAGCACTTTTTCAGAAAAGCTAACGGTGTAATCAGCACTAATGTAGGGTATATAGGGGGCGAAAAAGATAATCCCACTTATAAAGAAGTTTGCAATGATAATACAAATCATGCAGAAGCCATTGAAGTGATCTTTGATAATTCTTTAACCTCTTTTGAGGAAATAGCAAAATTATTCTTTGAAATTCACGATCCAACCCAGGTTAACCGGCAGGGTCCGGATATTGGCTCACAATACCGTTCGTCAATTTTTTATCTGAATGACGAACAAAGAGTAATTTCAGAAAAGCTTATTAAAACCCTGGAGAAAAATGGTTATGATATTGCAACAGAATTAACCAAAGCCACAGAATTCTGGAAAGCAGAAAATTATCATCAGGACTACTACAGTAAAAATGGTAAAGAACCATACTGCCATTCTTATACTAAGAGGTTTTGAATAAATGAAAATAAACGTAACTTTACCAAATTAATAATAAAGTAAAATTAATTTATGGCTAGATCGCAGGAAACATTCAGTAAAAAGGAAGTAAGAAACAAGAAGGAGAAGAAGAAAAAAGAAAAAGAAAAGAAGAGGTTGGCCAGGAAAGAAAGTGAGAAAAAGAGTGGTCTGGATGACATGATTGCCTATGTAGATGCTAATGGAAATATAACCTCCACACCTCCTGATCCCACCAAAAAGGAAGATATCAAATTAGAAGATATTGAGGTTGGAATACCTGCCAGCGATTCTGATGAAGAATCCGATCCTATAAGAGAGGGAACAGTAACCTTTTTTAACGATTCGAAAGGTTTTGGTTTCATAAAGGATAAAGAAACAAAAGAAAGCGTATTTGTACATATAAATAATATACTTGAAGATATAAAGGAGGGTAATGCTGTTACCTTTGAGGTTGAGAAAGGGCATAAGGGTCCAATTGCAGTGCGTGTAAAGCTTTCCAAATAACCTAAGTTTTTTTTTTGCTTACCTGATTTAACATAACACCATGTTCATGCTGAGGTGAAAAATACCGGTTGACCATGATAGTGTATACGAGATTATTTTTGCGTACATTTGCAGCTTAATTTTAACAAATCATAAAATGCTGATATTTAATACAATGGGATTATCCCCCGATTTATTGAAGGGGATTGAGGAGCTGGGATTTGAGAAACCAACACCAATTCAGGAAGAGATAATACCAATTTTTCTTGAAAAAGAAAATGATATAGTAGGACTTGCTCAAACCGGAACAGGTAAAACAGCCGCTTTTGGCTTGCCTATAATTGAGCAGATAGATATCCCGAATAAATCAGTTCAGGCATTAATATTATCACCAACCCGGGAACTATGTATCCAGATATCGAAAGATCTGAGAAATTATTCAAAATACATTAAAGGTTTGCAGGTAGTGCCCGTATATGGTGGGGCAAGTATCGATACTCAAATCAGAGCACTTAAAAAAGGAGTACATGTTATTGTTGCTACCCCGGGAAGAATGCTTGATTTGATCAATCGTAAAGTCGCAAAGATCGGTAATGTCAAAACAGTGGTTTTAGATGAGGCAGACGAAATGCTTAACATGGGATTTCGCGATGATTTAGACAGTATTTTAGAAAAAACGCCTGATATTAAGAGAACTTTATTGTTTTCGGCAACTATGCCTAAAGATGTGGCACGCATTGCCAAAAACTATATGAACAACCCTGTAGAAATAACCGTAGGGACACAAAACGCCGGTGCTGAAAATATCCGTCATATTTATTACCAGGTACATGCACATAACCGGTACTTAGCTCTTAAACGTATTGCAGATATTAATCCGGATATATATGGAATAGTATTTTGCCGGACAAGGAGGGAAACCAAAGATGTTGCCGATAAGCTTATAAAGGATGGATATAATGCCGATGCAATTCATGGAGACCTTTCGCAATCACAACGTGACCATGTGATGAAACGTTTCAGGGAAAAAACTTTACAAATGTTAGTGGCTACCGATGTTGCAGCTCGTGGTATTGATGTAAATGATATTTCCCACATAATTAACTATAACTTACCGGAAGACAATGAGGTGTATACTCACAGAAGTGGCCGCACCGGGCGTGCAGGCAAATCGGGCACTTCTATTGCCATAGTTAACTACCGGGAAAAGAGTAAGATACCGCAGATAGAAAAAAACATTCGCAAGAATTTCGAAAGATTACCGGTACCAGGCGGCGCTGAAATATGCCAAAAGCAACTTTTTAAGTTAATTGACAGGATGGAGAAAGTTGAAGTGGATGAAGCTCAGATTGCTCCGTTTATGAATACTGTTAATAAAAAGCTTGAATGGTTGAGTAAAGAACAAATAATTAAGCACTTTGTATCGCTTGAGTTTAATCGGTTCCTGGAGTATTATAAAAATGCTCCCGACCTTAATGAGAAAGGAGAGGATAAACGGGATAAGCGAGATAAGCGAGATAATCGAGATACACGTGATAGAAGAAAGGAACGTGGGCACAATGATAGAAACGGAAGACGAGGAAAAAGCGGTTATACAAGATTTTTTATCAACATAGGTAAAAAAGATGGTGTTATTCCTGTAAATATTATTGGAATGATTAATGATAATACAAAAGATCGTGATATAAATATCGGGGCTATTGATATAAAAGATAGTTTTTCATTTTTCGAAGTAGGAGAGAAGTATGCTGCCAAAATATTGAGCTCCTTCCATGACAGCAAATTTAAAGGCCGTCGTGTTAGAGTTGATGTTGCCGAAGAAATTAAAGGTGACAGAAAAAAGGGGAAACGTAGAAAGACAGACAGAAGACCGAAGGCTATAAAATAATGAGATTTAATTACATCTTATAAACCAATGTATTAATATTCATTCCTGCTCCAACGGATGCAAAAACAAGAGTGTCTCCTCTGATTATTTTGTGCGTTTCTAACTTATCTTTTAATAATAGATCCAGTAAAGTTGGTATGGTTGCAACAGATGAATTTCCCAGCCAATCAATTGTCATTGGCATAATGTTTTCAGGTACATCAACTATATTATAAAGTTTATATAGTCTTTTTATTATTGCATCATCCATTTTCCCGTTAGCCTGATGGATTAATACTTTCTTAACTTTGCTAAGATGAGTATTAATCTTTTCAAGACAGTCTTTTATCGCTTGAGGTACTCTTTCAATTGCATATTGATAAAGTTTGCGACCATTCATCTTTAGAAAAACATCATCCTTGTTTTTTTCGTCAGTCTTATATGATTTACCCATATATAACATCCTGGAAAATAAAAAAGTATCCGAGCGTGTTTTGTGTGCAAGTATTCCAATTGGGTTATCACTTTTTTGGGCTTCCAAAACGGTAGCTCCTGCGCCATCTGCATACAACATACTGTCTCTGTCATGCGGATCGGAAACCCTGGATAATATATCAGCCCCGATAACCAGTGCCTTTTTGGCATCCCCTGACTTTATGAAATAGTCAGCCTGAATAATACCCTGTAACCAGCCCGGACAGCCAAAAGGTAAATCGTAAGCTACGGTATAAGGGTTATGTATTTTTAATTTATGCTTTACCCGCGCGGCTAAACTGGGTACAATATCCAATTGCTTGTTGTTCTTTCTTACATCACCGAAATTATGTGCAACAATTATATAATCTAATTCTTCTTTATCAATGTTTGCAGACTTAATGGCAGCCAGTGCAGCATAATATGAAATATCAGAGGTTACCAGATTATCAGAAACATACCTTCTTTCTTTAATTGTCGTAATTTCCTGAAACTTATCAAGTATTTCCTGATTCGTTTTTTCGAACTTCTTTCCGTCTATATCATAAAACTCATTAGTAAGAAAATTCTCATTTCTGATACGTTCTGATGGGATGTAACTTCCTGTTCCTGTAATCACACTGTAGACAGTACTGTTCATATTTATAGTTTTATGAATTTTTATTTTGCAGCAAAGGTATATAATAAACTGCGTATTGACCTGCTTTTTTATAGTTCATATTTATACAACCGGGCTAAAACCAACTGGTATTCAAGTTCAATAATATCTTTTTCAGAGTAAACCAATTGATCTAAATCAACCGATATCCCTCCATTCATCTGGGATATTTTTTCAATAACCCGGGTTTTTGAAGTTTTATTTTTTTTATTTGTTTTGAATAGGCTATAAACAATAGGGATAGTACAAATATTTAGCAGGGTTGAACTTAATAACCCACCTAATATCACAATAGCCATCGGGCTCTGTAAACAGATTTAAAATAAGAGTAAGTTATATAAACTATTTGTAAGTTTACAAATTTATAAACCCTATTTTGCGTAATTCAAAAAGTCAAAAAATATGAAATAGATTTTTCCATAGATGATAAAAAATCTTCCTGAAGCAGATATCCATTTTAAAGGGATACAGGGATGACAGGTACAAAACAAAGCTGTAATTAGTTGAAAACAACAAGAACAGAAATAACACATTAACTAAATTGATTAACATATAGAATTTTAAAGAATTATCTGTATACAAAGCGTTACAACCAATTCTGTTAAGTTGAAACTCAAATATTTCTAATTAATAATTTGATAATTATGAATGAGCGGAAACAAAAAATTGTAACTTATGCAGGCATGTGGCTTGCTGCAATTGCCGGAAGTATTTACGGCATAATATTTGCGATTGTTGGATATCTGATAAACTGGAATCATTGCGGTGCTTTGGAAGGTCCTTTCTGGAAAGTAATGGTAATTGGGATACTTTCTACATTGATTGGTGCTTATATTGGTGAACTTGTTGTAAGAAAACGGGCACAAAAAATATTCGCAGACCGTTTAAAAATTCAAGCACCGACATCAAAACTATTTGTAATCGTTTTTCTTGGATGCATTGTTGCATTTGTTGGAAGTTGGGAAGCAGGATATGTTTTTGGAAAATTGTTGGGAATATTCCATGAATTAAATTGGGGAGAGATACTGATTGATGTCCCTTTAATTTCTCTTATTCACGCCATCCCTATTAGTTTGGTAATCAGTATTTTTTACAGCGTATTTGTATTTACTTATTTGAAGGTTGGTGAAAAATAGGGTGGTGTGGCATTGCGTTCCTCAATTGTTTTACATGAGTTTTTGTTTTAACAAGCACCATACATTTAGTAATGAGAATATATATTTTTCTTATAATATTCCTTCTGCCGGTAACTCTTTTTTGCCAAAAAAAAGCAACCTCACTTAATTTGCTTTTCCTTGATAAAGAGTCAGGCTTGCCTGTTCCATATGTCCATGTTATTATTAAAAGTAAAAATATTGGTACTATTTCAAATGTTGAAGGCAGGGCAGAATTTAAAATTGAAAACAGGTTTTTAAACCATACATTAACCGTATCTGCCATAGGGTATTTATCTCAGGATATTTTAATAAAAAAATTGAATAAAAACCGGGTTAATAAAATCAAACTTGAAAAGCAGGTTTATACTATTAGCCCGGTGACAATTTCAAAACTGGTATCAAAGTCAATTGTAAAATCAGCCATTCAAAATATCCCTGACAATTATCCATGCGAAAATTATTATTATAGTGGTTATTTCAGAACTTCTTTAAAGGAAAACAACGCTTTTGTCAGGTATTTGGAAGCATCAGTTCGTGTATTTGATAAAGGATTCCATAAGAGGAGGGGGGTATATACAAAAATTGACCAGTTGAGAAAAACAGATGATTTCAGGCAATACAAATGGGCGGAGGGAAATAACTATTTTTCTGATTGTTTGCTTAATGATCCTATTCGATTCAGAGAAGAAATTTTTGATATTGACTATATTGATTATTGGGATTTCGAGATAAAAAACGCCTTTAAAACAGATAGTTCAATAGTATTTGATATATCATTTTCCTCAAAGGATAATTCGTTTCCAAAACTTGAAGGAAATATGCTGATAAGGAAAAAGGATTACGCAATACTACAACTTGATTATACAAATAATTACGACAACAAGATTCTAACTCCAAATGATTCTCTGCAGTTTAAACATCTGAATACTGTATTTTCAATAAGGTATAAAGACTTTGGTGATAAGTTGATAAAAAGTTATCAAAGTTTAAAACAGGATTGGGATGTTGCAAAACAAGACTGGAATACTGATAGTACCGATGATATCCGTGTGGGTAGTATTACATTATATGAAGAATTTATTACATATAATTTTGGATATGGAAGAAATATCGGTTTGCTTAATTATTTACAGAGAAAAGTAGATATATATGAACTTAAATTTATATATGACAAGGAATTTTGGGCTAATTTTAATATTCCGGTTGATACCGAATCGTTTAAATCGGCAAAAGAAAAATTAAACTCAAGGGAAGATATAGATAAGCAATTTGAAAAAAACAGCGGGCGTTAAAAAAAGCTTTATTCATTATAATGACTCCGGGTTGCCCGGTGAATTCTTTAAACACAGGTTTAGAAATATCTTTTTCTTGTTTGAGCATTGAATTGTTTTTTGTATATTTGATTGAAAACACTAAAAGCATATCCAAATGCGAACGGTCAGACTTAAAATAAATGATAAGGTTTACGATAAGGTAATGTGGCTTTTAGGCAAATTTAGTAGAAACGAGGTTGAAATTATCCCTGACGATCCTTCTTATATTGAGTATCAGGAATATCTTCAAAACGAATTGGATGAGATTAATGATGGTAAAGCTAGATTTTACACTACTACTGAACTCGAAGCTCGTTTAGATAATGTCATTAAAAATCGTGAAAATACTATTTAAAGATACGTTCGTAAATCGTTTGACCCGACAAATTGATTTCATCGCAAAAGACTCCCCTTTATCTATTTCCTGAATTAGCATTTCTAAAACCTGAGATATTCATGTTATATATTTTGATTTTCCATTTTTAACTGAATTGTTTTGTAACTTGTGTAAAATTGTATAAATAAACATATTAACTCAAAAAGTTATTTAATCATGAAAAAGTATGTATTTGTTTTATTTACTCTTATTTTATTGGCAGCCAATTCCTGTCAACAAAAAATTGACATCGAAAAAGAAAAAGCAGCCATAATTGCTGTTATCGAAGAAGAAACAAATGCTTATTTTGACCGTGATTTTGACCGCCTGGCTGCAAACTATGTACAGGATGAAACCAATATCAGGATAGCAGCTGAAAAATCGGGTTACGTCTATGGTATTGGATGGGAAGAGATTGGTTCAGTAATCAAGGGACTTATTGAAAGTGAGGAGCCGGTTGAATCAAAAGAGGTAAAATCAAATTTCAAAATTAAAGTTTACCAGGAAAGTGCCTGGGCTGTTTTTGATAATGAATGGTATAATAACGAAGGCGGATTTGCTGGAAAAGGTACACATGTTGTATTTTTAGAAAAAGTTAAAGGGGAATGGAAAATTGCATCCTTTTTCATTGTTAATACCTCAACCTGGGAAGACGAAGGAGGAAATGACGCTGAAGAAACTGAGGCGGATGAAGTAGAATCTGAAACAGAGGATACGGAATAGAGGATTAAGTCAGCAGTCGATAAACAAAGTTTAAATAATAAACCCATGAAAAGTAAATCAGTTAAATCAGCGATTATTGGTTTCGTTACTATTTTGATAATCACGAATATTATTGAAGCTCAAATACCTTCAATATTAGATCAGGAATTCGATCTGGCAGGTGCACCTGCACAGGAAATCCAGTATTTTAAGATGGAATCCAGGCTTATTTCCTATGCATTAGACGGAAAGCGCGTTGGCACTGATATATTCCGGCTGCAGCTAAAATGTGTTCCCGCCAAAATTGCCGGAAAGGAGGGAGACGAATATACATGTGTGCGCTTTACCGTACAACAGGGAAACAATCCGGAAGTAGAGATACCGGTACTTAAAAACTGGAAATATATATTTAAAGAGGCGGGAATAGATGAGCAGGGTCAGGTATTTGGAATTGACCACAGCAAATTTGAAAACCTGACAGACAGCAATGGAAATGCCATACCCCCCGATAAATCATATCATGTTTATAATGCCTTTATCGATTTTCATTCTTTTTGCAATGTATTTGCCGCGAAGGCACCGGAAGGCAGTGGCATACAGGATTTGACAGAAATCGGACAAAAAATTGTACATGCCGCTGCATTTTCCGAACCGCCGGTAAATTTGGGAGCCAATGTTTCTGAAGGCTCGTTCTTCAAAAATGGTGAAATAACCCTTGAATTCAAAGGATTGAGTGTAGTGAACGGCAGCTCATGTGCCCTTATTGAGTACGATTCCGGTGAGAGTTCATTCAAAATGACAATGAACCCAATGCCGAACATGGAAGTTCAGACTACAGGCAGTTCACATTACAAAGGCGATATTTATAAAGACCTTACCACTAATTGGGTGCAAAAAGTCACAATGATTGAATTCGTTATCAGCGAAACAACTTTACCCATGCCACCCAACAAGATCAATTCTGTCAATGAACGTCAAATAATCATTCGTAATGTCAGTGAAGAGGAATTTTAATCAGGATCCTCAAACAATTTCACCAGTATAGTTTCCGTAGTATCCTGGTATTCCGAAGTGACTCTGCAACGGAAATAAACATTACTATTTCTGATAAGCTGAGCTATTGAAGATGTCAGGTTGGTTGTTGTCTCTGATGAAATATATGTCCAGTCACTTACCGCTTCGTTTCGTTTTTCCCACCGGT
>JAGGXD010000006.1 GCA_021163295.1 Bacteroidales bacterium | reverse complement strand
TCGTACCACTGTAAATGTTTATGGCGATTCTGTAGGCGCGGCGATTATTGACAGATGGGAAATGAAAAAACCGTCGGCTTGATTTAATATAGAGTTGTTTCTTAAAAAGAAAGTTGGTTATGGCAAAGAAAGAAAATGAAATTACGTTAATTTCTATTCTAAAGGATTCGCAATATAACCTATCTATTTTCACACCTAAGGAAATATACTTGCTTGAGAAGAAAATTACTGAGAAGAAAGGTAAACCGTATATTAAGTGTATTATCAGGGGAAAAGAAATACAACTTAAACCCGAGGAAATTGTACGTCAGCTCTATGCTGCGAAAATTATCAAAGATTACAGTTATCCTGAAAAGAGAATTAAGTTTGAACATCCTGTTCAATTTGGAAGGCAGACAAAGTCCGCTGATATTGTTATTTTTGATAAAGACCGCCCGACGGTTGAATACATCATTGTTGAGGTTAAAAAACCTAAACTAAAGGATGGTAAAGAACAACTTAAATCATACTGTAATGCTACCGGTGCCCCTATTGGCGTATGGACAAACGGCGGGCAGATTTCACATTATAATCGCAAAGATCCGAATTATTTTGAGGATATAACTGATATTCCGAATGTAAGCCAGACACTTGAAGATATTTTAAAGGAACGATTTACATGGCGTGATTTAGTAATTAGAGACAGGTTACTTGAGAAAAGGCTTTCCCTTAAAAAAATCATTGAAGATATGGAAGATGAAGTTCTTGCCAATGCCGGAGTTGATGTATTTGAAGAGGTTTTTAAGCTCATATTTACAAAACTGTATGATGAAAACAAAAGCAAGGATGATAAAGCCTTTATTGACAGGATTGTAAAACGAAAACAGAAACCTGTTGATTTAAGAGATTTCGACAAATTAAAAGTACTTTTACATGATATTGGCGACAGCGATTTTCGTGTTCTGGAATTTAGAAATACAGGGCAATCAGAAGGCGATCTTAAAAAGAAGATTCAGAAATTGTTTGATGAAGCTAAAAAGAAATGGGCTGGTGTATTTCCCGATGAAAGCAAAATCGACCTTTCGCCATCTCATCTTTCTATATGCGTCTCAAGTCTTCAAGACGTTAAACTCTTCAATTCTAACTTACAGGTTATAGATGAAGCATTTGAATATCTGGTGAGTAAATCCTCTAAGGGAGAAAAAGGACAATATTTCACACCCCGCCATGTGATTGATATGTGCGTGAAAATGCTTAATCCCAAAAGAGGTGAATATATGGTGGACACCGCCTCTGGCTCCTGCGGTTTTACTGTACATACGATATTCCATTTAACAGGACATCTTTTTGAAAATACCGAGATTACACAGGAAGAAAAAGAAGATGTTTTAAAGGTTTTCGGAATTGACTTTGACGAAAAGGTTGTGCGTGTAGCAAGGACGATTAATCTAATAGCAGGAGATGGTGAAACAAATGTTATGCACTTGAATTCGCTCGACTATGAAAGATGGAGTGAAACAGTGAATAATCAAAGCTGGCTTATGACCTATGGCAAGGGGTTTAAAAGGCTTAAAGAACTTAAGAAAAAGAATAACTCAAATGGAGAGTTTTTATTTGATATTCTGATGGCAAATCCGCCTTTCGCAGGTGATATTAAAGAATCCCGCATAATCCATAAATATGAGCTTGGCTATAATAGCAAGGGCAAACCCAAATCTAAAGTAGGGAGAGATATTCTTTTTATTGAACGCAATCTTGATTTTATCAAACCTGGTGGGCGTATGGCAATTGTATTGCCTCAAGGCAGATTCAATAACTCTTCTGATAAAGATATTAGGGAATTTATTGCTGATAAAGCGAGAATCCTTGCGGTTGTGGGATTACACAATAATACATTTAAACCACACACAGGTATAAAAACAAGCGTATTATTTGTGCAGAAATGGGATGATAAGTTATGCCTTAAAAAAGACGATTACCCGATATTCTTTGCGGTATCTGAAAAATCAGGTAAAGATAATTCCGGTGAATATATTTATCTTAAGAACGGAGAAGGTAAGAACAAGCTGGATAAATACGGTCATTTAATTATTGATCACGATCTGCATAATCAGGACGGAGAACTGCCCGACGGCATAGCTGAAGCATTTATTTACTGGGCAAAAAAAGAAAAATTGAGTTTTTGGAAATAAAATATGCAAACTTCAATAGTTAATTTTTGCAAGGTAGTAAATGATTCTGATTGTATGAGAATAGATGCTGAGTTTTTTAAAAAGGAATATCTTATCGTCGATGGTTTATTGCGTAAAAAGCAATACAAAAATTTAAAGGATTTTGGGATTAAGATTTACCATCCGAATGAAATTAAGCGAAATTATGTTGATTCGGGAGGTGTATTGTTTTTCCGAGCTCAAAATTTGAGACCTTTGGAGATTTCTTTAGAGTCAAATAAAGTTTATGTAAGCGATGACGATGCAAGGAAATTAAATAAAAATAAAATTGAATACACAGATGTATTGATTACAAGAACAGGTGCAAATTTCGGACAGTGTGCCGTATATCTTGAGAAGGAAAAAGCAATAGCGTCATCACACACCTTTATTGTTAGGGCACAAGGATTGAATCCGTTTTTTTTGTCCATATTTCTTAATACATCATATGGTAGAAAATTAATTGACAAAGGAATGTATGGAGCTGCCCAGCCAGAAATAGCTCCATTTTACTTATACAGAATACCTGTTCCCATTCTAAGTAGAAATTTTTATAATTTGATCGAAATTATTTATAAGAAATCCTTTGATTTCATTTCTAATTCAAAGAATCTTTACTCCCAAGCTGCTCAAATCCTTTTATCCGAGCTTAAACTTTTGAACTGGAAACCGAAACACAAGCTTTCGTTCGTTAAGAATTTTTCCGAAACCCAATCCGTCAGACGTTGTGATGCTGAATACTTCCAGCCTATGTATGAGGAAATAGTTAATGCGATTACATCATCCAAAAACTATTCTTTTTTAGGCGATTTAGCGTCAATTAAAAAATGTATTGAGCTTGGCAGTGATGCCTATCAAGAAAACGGTATTGTATTCTTGCGAGTGAGTAATCTTTCAAAGTTTGGTATTAAAGACAGCAATCAACAATATTTAACCGAAGAATTATACAGAACACTGAAACAACATCAGACTAAAAAAGGAGAAATACTTTTATCAAAAGATGCTACTCCGGGCATAGCATATTATCTAAAAAATGAGCCACAGAAAATGATTCCATCTGGCGGAATACTTAGGCTATCTGTGAAAGACAGAGAAAAAATCTATCCAGAATATTTAACGCTTGTTTTAAATTCAATTATCGTTCAAAAGCAAATAGATCGTGATGTTGGCGGGTCAGTAATAAATCACTGGCTTGTTGATCAGGTAAAAAATACATTAATTCCCATATTGCCAGTTGCTAAACAGACGAAAATATCAAATAAGCTAAACGATTCTTTTAGCTATCGTAATATTTCTAAAGCAATTCTGGACATTGCCATTCGTGGGGTTGAACTGGCAATTGAGAAAGACGAAAAGCAAGCTGAAGAGTGGATTGATGTGGTGTTAGGTGAACTCAATAAATAACCACTGGTGGGCAGCAAGAATTGTCGGGTTTTTCATTCGCTCCGTTCATTCAGATCTCAGACGAGCCTACGGCCCGACCTACAATGTTCAGAAAAAAAGGGGGAAACTCCCGGTCAGTCTTATTTGTCTTGAACTTTAAAGGGTAATGTAATATAATAATTTACGTAAGGCAGTAAGCCGATAAAAAATAGGTAGGCGGCTATTAGCCGTTCTGTTT
>JAGGXD010000258.1 GCA_021163295.1 Bacteroidales bacterium | reverse complement strand
TGATTAGTTATATAATATAAAGTTATACTTTTAATAATAAATAAAACTGTTTCAAATGCCCCAAAATACCGATAAAAATAAAACAACAATTTTCAAACAGCTTATTCTAAATCTGGTTCTTCCGGTGGTATTGTCAATGTTTGCTCTTTCCATTATAAACTATTTGAATACAAAAAGGATTATTGATGAGTCGAATGTAAAACAAAACTTGATTATTTCAGAAGGGGTTACTAAAGTTCTTGAGTTTCAGGATAAAGCATTTGAGCTTATAGAAGTAAGCATGTCTGCAAAAATGGAGGCTAATAGTTCAAAACTGGTTAATGAAATTTTCAGGCATACAAAAAACATTGAAACTGCAGACCTGGATGTGATTAGAAAGAAATTGGATATGGATACTGAACATGAAGATATATATATAATTGACCGGAATGGTATTATTGTAAATACAACTTTTGAGCAGGATAAAGGATTAAATCTCTTTAGTTTTGGCGAGGATCATAAAAATTATTTGAAGGAAGTATTTAACTTGAAAATATTTGTTAATGAAATATTTTCTATTGAAAATAAGACAAAAAGACCAAAAAAATATACTTATCAACCGACACTCGATGGTAAATATATAATTGAACTGGGGTCGTATTCAAAAAATGCTGACGACATCATTAATTTTATTGAAAAAACAAAAGCAGATATTGTCAGGAACCAGGGGAATATAATTGATGTTGAATTGTTCTTTATGGCTGACAAACCATTTTCTTTGAATACCAATGCATTTATTGAAGAAGGTCATGAGGCAATCATGATGGACAGGTTCGCTAAAAAGGATACAAGCGAAATCCTTGAACGGGTTGATAAGCAATGGTACCATTACCAATATATTTATATGGACCGTAAAAATTCGAACCTTTATAAAGGATCTGTTATAAGAATAATTTCTGACAGGACAGCCGAACAGCTTTTAATAAGGAAAGAACTACTTCGGTTTTTTATTATCTTCGGATTAACTCTTCTTGCAGTAATGGTTCTTGTTTATAACAAAACAAAAGTTATTACAGCCCCGATAATAAAACTGGTAGAAAAAGTCAGACGTATTACTGACGGACATTTGGATGAAAGAGCTGAAGTAGTTGGAAATAATGAGATTACTGAACTCTCAGTGCAGTTTAATTATATGATTAAAGAGTTGGAAAGCTATACAAATGAGCTTGAAGATAAAGTACGTGAAAGGACCGCGGAAATAAGACAGCAAAAAGAAAAAATTGAGGCTCAGAGGGATACACTGGAAGAACAAAAACGCAATATAACCGATAGTATCCATTATGCTAAAAGGATACAAACAGCAATTTTACCACCAGAAGGCTATGTGAAGAACCTTCTGAATGAATATTTTATTTTGTATAAGCCAAAGGATATTGTAAGTGGAGATTTTTATTGGCTTGACAAGAAGGATGGATTAGTTATGCTGGCAGCAGTTGATTGTACAGGACATGGTGTTCCGGGAGCGTTTATGTCTATTGTAGGATTCAACCAGTTAAATTTTGCTGTTAATGTCAAAAAGTCAAGAACTGCCTCTGAGATACTGGAAGTGCTTAATGAAGGTGTTGCTAAAACTTTGCGTGAGAATCAAAAGGAGTCAAATGTTAAAGATGGAATGGATATGGCATTGTGTGTTATTGATTTTGAAAGAAAAAAATTACAATTCTCCGGTGCAATTAATCCTCTGATAATGATTCGGGACGGTGAACTTACTCAGATTAAAGGTGATAAAAAATCTATTGGCCCTGTTGTTTATGGTGAACCTGCACGGTTCACAAATCATGAGATTGACTTAAAGAAAAATGATTGTTTTTATATGTTCTCTGATGGATATGCCGATCAGTTTGGAGGGCCTGACAATAAGAAATTCATGATCAGAAGGTTCAGGGACTTCTTAATAGAGGTACATAAAAAACCAATGTTGCAACAAATGGAAATTCTTGATCAGGAATTTAATGATTGGAAAGGTGATCAGGAACAGGTTGATGACGTGATTGTGATGGGAATAAGGATTTAATTTCTTTAATAATTTTTGAACAAACAGTTCATGAAAAACACTATCTATATTTGTTTCCCTTCTTTTGAGAAAGATTCAAAAGACTTTAATGATCAATGGATAAGGAAGTTTTCGGAATACCTGAAAATTCTCCTGAAACGGCTGATGGCTGATCCGTCGGATGTTGTGCTATGCGACGACTTCAAAATCGATAAAAACCAAAGTGTCATTTCTTTGTTTGAGGATAAAGAAAAAAATCCACTTCTGGTTTTACCAGTTTCTCTTGAGATTATTACAAATAAAGGATTTACGGAGGTTCTGAACAGAATTAATGAGAAAAGTAAAAAGGATCCAGAATATCTGATTTCAAGAGTTTACAAAGTGCTTATGTATCCTGTTTCTCAAAATGATCAGCCTGATTTTTTGAAGAAACTTCGTGACTATAATCTATATGATGATACAGATACAAATAATTTACCTTTTGCTCCTCATCAACCTGCCTGGCAAAGGTTGATAGATCTTGCATACGATATTTCCGGCTCACTTCTCCCGAAAGATACTGAAGCTGCAATATCGGAATCAACTACAAAAGAATCTGTTGTTTTTCTGGCAGAAACAACAAAGGATCAGGAAAATATCCGGGATAACATAAAAAGAGAACTTATTCAGTCAGGATATAAAGTTTTGCCCATTAATCCACTCCCTGCTTCACCTGATCTGGCAAAGGATATTATAAATAAATCTATTGAACAATCTGAATTAGCAATCCATATTGTGGGGAATATATATGGTGAACTAATGAAAGACTCTGATGTTTCGCTCATTGAATTTCAATTAGATACAGTGTTGAAAAATAAAAATGCTTCAGATCTGGCTGAGATTATCTGGCTGCCACCAGACCTTAAACCCGAATCAGATTCTTTTAATCAGTACATTGACAGGTTGCGAAAAACGGCTTTATCAGGTCAATCTTCTGAAGTAATTCAGGCTCCGGTTGAAGTTCTAAAAACAATGGTAAGAAAAAGATTATCAGGAACTTCTCAATATACGAAAACAGAGAGCAACGAATCTGTTATAACAAAAGGAAAATTTATTTATCTGATACATGAGTTCGATTATATTCAGGATGTAAAAAAATTAACATTGGATTTTCAGGAAGGAGATATGCAAATTGTTGATTCAGATCGTCTTGGTTCAGTTGAAAATCCTGTTAAATGGCATCGTGAAAACCTGGTTGCCTGTGATGGAGTATTAATATATTATCCCGAAGATAATGCCCCATGGATAAACAGCAAACTGGTGGATATTGTAAAAGCGCCTGGCTATGGAAGAACAAAACCTTTCAGGGAGAAAATCATATTGGTTAGAGATAAGTTTAAGGATTCTTTAAATAATATTGCAAATGTGGATATTGTTGAAATGAAAAAAAACTATCAACAAAATATCATAAACACATTCCGGTAAAAATAATCCATAATGAAGAAAGTAAAACCCAAGACAAATAATATGAATCCGGATCACCAAATTATTCCTTTTCCGGGTCTGAGACCTTTCAGAATTGAAGAAAGTCATTTGTTTTTTGGAAGGGAAGGACAGAGTGAAGATGTTCTTGCAAAATTGGCAAAAAACAAATTTGTTGCGGTGATTGGTGCATCCGGAAGTGGTAAATCATCTTTAATGTATTGTGGTCTGGTCCCGATACTTTATGGTGGATTCATAACTGAAGCCGGTTCAAGATGGCGAATTGTTACAACAAGACCAGGTAACAGTCCTGTTAAAAATCTAGCTCATGCACTTCAGGAAATTAATCCCGGCCAAAAAGATGATCAGGAGCTTCAGGAATCTGTAAGTCAGGCTGTTTTAATGAGAAGTTCAAAAGGTCTTGCTGAATGCATAAAGCAACTTAAATTGCCTCCTAATGAAAATGTACTACTGTTGGTTGACCAGTTTGAAGAGTTATTCAGGTATAAAGCGAGCAGGGAGGATGTATCAACTATAAATGAGTCGGAAAGTTTTGTGAGTTTACTTGTTGAAGCGGTAAGGCAGACCGATGTGCCTGTTTTTATTGTTCTTACAATGAGATCGGATTTTATTGGAGATTGTTCTCAATTTCAGGAATTAACAGATTTGATCAACAACAGTAACTACCTTGTACCTCAGATGACAAGAGACGATTTCAGGGAAGCTATTATGGGCCCTGTTGCTGTGGGAGGGGCAAAGATTGAACCTATGCTTGTACAACAACTCCTGAATGAAGTAGGTGATAATCCTGATCAACTTCCTATTCTTCAGCATGCAATGATGAGAACCTGGGAATACTGGAAAGAGCTCAATGATCCCAATAAACCCATTGGACTTAGTGATTATGAGGCTATTGGTAAAATGGAGAAGGCATTGTCTGAGCATGCTAATGAGGCTTTTGATGAGTTAACCCAGGAGGGAAAAAGAACCTGTGAAAGCCTGTTTAAAACTCTAACTGAAAAAGGAAGTGATAACCGGGGGATCAGACACCCAACCCGGGTTGAAGTAATTGCTGCTATTGCACACGCATCTGTGGAAGATGTAATGGAAGTTGTGGAGAAATTCAGGGCAACAGGAAGATCGTTCCTTACTCCTTCAGCCGAAATTCCCCTGAATAAAGATTCTGTAATTGATCTTTCGCATGAGAGTTTAATGAGGATATGGAATAATCTTATTATATGGGTTGGGGAAGAAGCCTCAGCCGTACAAATGTATAACCGTCTTGCTGAAGCATCGGAAATGTTCCAGGAAGGGAAAACCGGTCTTTGGCGACCGCCTGATCTTCAATTGGCATTAAGCTGGAGAAAAAAACAAAAACCAACACTCGAGTGGGCAGGGAGATATAACCCTGCTTTCGAAAGAGCAATGGTTTATCTCGAAACAAGCGAAAAAGAGTTTATTGCAGAGGAAGAGAACAAGATAAGGATGCAAAAAAGAGCCCTCAGAAGGACCAGGGTTACAGCCCTGGTTCTTGGAGCAGCAGCAATCTTGTCCCTCGGTTTTATGCTCTGGGCTTTTATTCAGCAGGCTGAAGCTGAAAAACAAAGGATTCTGGCTGATGAAGCGACAGTGGATGCCAAGAGTCAACGAGCTATTGCTGAAGAAAAAACTGTAGAAGCTGAGACATCTGCTGAAGCCGCCCGGTTAAGTGCAGAAGTAGCAAATAGCGAAAGAGCCATAGCTGATAGTGCAAAAATAGTTGCACAAGAAAATGAACAGAAGGCTATCGTGCAGGAAGGAATTGCCAGGGATGAAACTGCCCGGGCTGAAAGAGAAAAAGAAAAGGCTGAAAAAAGTGCGGAAGAAGCAATACAAGCTCAGAAATTAGAAGAAATAGCAAAACAAGATGCTTCAAGACGCCGAATGCTTTCAATAGCACAGTCTATGGCTGTTAAATCATTGCAAATTGATCAGGACACGAACCTGAAGAGTTTATTAGCTTTCCAGGCTTACCTTTTTAATAATAAAAATAGCGGAGTGCCGAATAATGCTGACATTTATAACGGATTGTATAATGCTCTGAAATTTAACCAACAGGATTCATACATTACTTTTAAGGGTCATACAAGTACTGTAAATTCAGTGGTCTTTTTGCCGGGAACCAATATATTCTATAGTGCAGGAACAGATGGAAAAGTTATGAAATGGGATATCGGTAGTTTTGAAAATGATAGTGTAGTTGTTTTAAAAAATGCAACGATAAACAATGTTCTTGCAATTAGCTCTGATTCAAAATGGCTCGCATGTGGCACAAGTACATTGGGAATTCAGTTAATTGATCTGTCTGCAGACAATAAAGTAAAAACCCTGGACGGACATATCGGGAAAATCAAATCACTTGCTTTCCTGCCTGATAATAAGACCCTTATTTCATCAGGTGTTGACAAAAATGTATTTGTATGGGATGTTGTTTCCGGAGAAAAGAACCTTATATGGAATGATGAAACAGTTGTTCAGAGTTTGTCAGTTTCACCTGATGGTGACTTTGTAGCAGGTGGTACAAAAAACGGCAAAATTGTATTATGGGCTTCCAATAATTGGGATCAAAGAGATGTGCTTGAAAGAGAAATAAACACTCCTGTTGAAGTTGTCTGTTTTAATAATGCAGGAACAAATCTGATTTCAGGAGACATAGATGGTAATATTAATATTCTGGATACAAAAAATTATAAAATTGTAGAAAATCTCCGGGGACATTCTTCACGCATTACGGATATTAAGGTTAGTCCGGATGATAAACAAATTGCAACTGCAAGCAGGGACGGGACGTTACAAATATGGGACGCAAAAGATTTGAATAACCAACCGGTTGTTATACAAGATAATGAAGGGTTTATTTTTACTGTTGCTTTTAGTACGGATGGAAAAAATTTGCTTACAGGTAGTAACGAGGAAGACAGGCTGGTTGCACGACCTACCAGAACAGAGTATATGGTTGAGAATATCTGTTCTAAAATTAGCCGGAATTTTACTAAGAGTGAATGGAATGTTTATGTGGGAAATGATGTTGATTATGAATCAACCTGTAAGAACATAGCCCTTGATATTAGTAGTAAAAATGAATAAATACTAAATATATGATAAAAAAGTTCTGTTGTATTATAGTTTTTGTTGTTGGCATTCTGAATATTAGCTTCAGTCAGCAGCAGGATTGTGTATTCAAACTACAGGAAGCTGAAAAATTATATTCACAGGGATTGATAGAAGAAATCCCCACGTTGTTAAATCCATGTATCGAAAGTGGCCTGGCAAAGGAAGATAAATTGCAAGCCTATAAACTGGTAATCCTCTCTTATTTATTTAATGACGAACAGGCAGATGCTGAAAATGCAATGTTGAGTTTTCTTAAACGTTATCCTGAATATGAAATAAGTCCGACTGACCCGCAAGAATTTATCTATCTTTTCGAATCTTTCAGTAATATCGCTTTATATTCCTTTGGCATTTCAGGTGGTTTAAACCTTGCAAATATTAGTTTAAGAGAACAATATGGCACATATAATTATAATCAGTCAAGACAAGAATATAAAACATCAGGGATTGGTTACCAGGTAGGAATTAATATTAACCGTTATATAGCTGATAACCTGGAGTTTGTTTTTGAGCTAAAATATGAACAAAACAAGTTTGAAAGCATTAAATACATCCCTGACCTTGATGATTTTGAGTTTAACAAGATAACATTTAGTGAGACGCAAACAAGAATTGAGATGCCGCTATCAGCAACTTACGATTTTGAATATGGTAAATGGAAGCCTTTTTTGCGTGCAGGAGGTAGCGTTGGTTATCTGACCAATGTGTACAGCAAAATTACAAGGGAATATATTGATGACAGCAATAACCCCGATGTAAAAAGCCCCGATATTAATATATCAGACTATAGAAATCAGCTTAATTTCTGGGGAATTGTTGGTGGCGGAATAAAATATCGAATACCCAGAGGATATATAATTTTCGATGTTCGATTAAATTTAGGATTACAAAACCAGGTAAATAAGAATAACCGTGTTTTGCAGGGGTCGGAACAAATATGGAAATATCATTATATAGACGATAATTTTATTCTGAATAATGGCTCAGTATCATTTGGTTATGTTTATCTTTTATATAAACCGGAAAGAAAGCAGTAAATACACGAAGAGTGGAAAAATGGAAAAATGGAATAATGGGAAGGAAAAACATTCCAACATTACTCGCTTCGCTCATGAGATCGATCGCTTTGCTCTCTAAGTTCCAATATTCCAAAATAAATCCTGAAGAATTTTAAATAAAATAAAATGAAGACAAGTATCAAAACAATATTTTTTCTTTTTATTCTCCTGATTGCCTGCAACAAGGAGGATTATATTAGTTCCGGTCAGGCAGATTCATTCATTAAATTCTTTGGGAATTCCCTTAATGATTTTGGGTTTGATGTAAAACAGACCGCGGATGGCGGATATATTTTTATTGGAACTACAACTACTGAAGACAATGGAACGGATATGTTACTTGTGAAAACCGGTAAATATGGAAATCAGGAATGGGCGAAAAAGTTTGGAGGAGAATTCGATGATAAAGGATATAGTCTGCAGATCACTTCAGACGGCGGATATATTTTGCTTGGATCATATACAGGGACAGCAGGTGGTACCTCGGATATGTACCTGGTTAAAACAGACAATGCAGGTATTGTTTCATGGGAAAATACAATTGGAGGAGTTTTGAATGAAGAAGGTTATTGCATTGAGTTGACTAATGATGGAGGATATATTCTGGCAGGTTATACAGAAAGCTTCGGATATGGTTCAAAGGATATCTATTTGGTAAAAACCAATCAAAGCGGAGATACTACCTGGACAAATACGTTTGGTGGACCTGCAGATGATATTGGGAACTCGGTAGTACAAAAAAGCGATAACAGTTTTGTGATTGCAGGTAGCTCGGAAAACTTTCCTGAACCGGGTCAGGATGGATCTAATGTGATTATGATTACAACCAATGAGAATGGATTTGAAAATGATAAGATAACGATTGGAGGTACCGGCAATGATTATGGAAACACTTTGAGGATCCTGCCCGGGGGTGGATATGTTATTATTGGAACTACATCAAGCTATGGATCCGGTTTATCAGATATCTATCTTCTATTGATAGGAGAAGATATCCATACTACTCCTGTAACTAAAACTTTTGGCAGTAGCGGGAATGACCTTGGAAATTCAATACAGCTTACTGATGATAATGGTTTTGTAATTATCGGGACACACGGTGTAGCAGGAAATAGTACAATGTATCTGATTAAAACCGACCTGACCGGCACTGAGGAGTTTTCAGAAGATTATGGGGGTGTGGGAAATGAAACCGGTGAAGCGGTTGAGCAAACTTCAGATGGTGGGTTTATTATTATCGGGTCAAGTACAATTGAAGGAAATAGTATGATAAGTCTGGTGAAAACCATGTCTGACGGAGGATTAAATCCG
>JAGGXD010000057.1 GCA_021163295.1 Bacteroidales bacterium | reverse complement strand
TTTGATAATGAAATATTTGCTAATTTGGGAATATCTTCCTGGTTCACCTCGATTCGTGCAAGATTTTTATGAGATCTGACCCTTACTGCTCTAAACCCAGAATCCATCAGGAATTTTTCAGCTAACTCAATTCTTCTTAAATCATTTGGATTTACGGCATTATTGTGTGGTATTCTTGTAAGCAGGCAGGCGTATGCAGGTTTATCCCAGGTTGAAAGTCCCCAATGTTTTGAAATATCACGTATTTCTTTTTTTATAATTTCTGCTTCCATAAAAGGACTCCGGATTTCTAATTCTTCCAGGGCTTTTAATCCAGGTCTGAAATCGTTTTGGTCATCATAGTTAGTTCCATCAACTACGAAGTTATATCCATCTTGTCTGCCAATTTCTTTCAATTTCTTAAAAAGAATGGTTTTGCACAGGTAACATCTGTTTTCAGGATTATTCAGGAGTGACTTATCAATTGGCAATTCTAATATTTGCAAAGGAATTTTATAATTGCTGCAAAACTCCTTTGCTTCATTAAGTTCCCAGTTTGCAATGTATGGTGTATTAATAGTATAAGCTTTGGCCCTGTCTTTCAATATTTTGTGTGCAACATATATCATCAAACTGCTGTCAACTCCACCGGAAAATGCCACAGCAACACTTCCCATATTCTTAAGAATATAAGTTAGTTTCTTGTATTTTTCTATATGTACCATTTCTCTCATTACCTCATTACCTCATTACTTCATTACCTTATTACCTCATCACCTCACTACAACAGTTTATTAATCTCATTAATTACTTCGTTCAAGGAGATATTGTTCCCTCTTGCAATTTCTTTACAATCCTCATATTCCGGTTTTGTATGAACTTTTACTCCGTTCAACCACGATGATTTTACCCTTACTTTTCCCCATTTAGTCTCAATATCGGAAAACTTCCTTTCAAGACTTGTTTTATTTACTTGATAATCTCTAATTCCAATAGATGTAGTTTCAGTTAGAAGTGTATTCTTAAGGGTTTCAATATTTTTTTTACTGCATAAAACATTGATCTTAATCCCGGGTCTGCTTTTTTTCATAATTACCGGTGTAAGAAATACATCATTAGCTCCGGAATCAAAAAGCTTTTCAATAACATATTCATAATGTTCAGGATTCATATCGTCAATGTTACACTCAATCATATAATTCGTATAACTTTTTTCAGGCAAAGAGGAGTCCTCAATCAATTCACCCAGGTAAACCCTTAGCAAATTTGGGATATTCCCTTTTTTATGTCCTACTCCGTATCCTGTTTTTTGTATTTTAATGCCGGGTTTGTCAGTAAACTCATTGACTGTAGCGGCAAGAATTGCAGCCCCCGTGGGAGTAGTTGCCTCGAAATCTACTGTTCCCAGCCTGACAGGGATTCCCTTTAATATTTCTGCTGTTGCAGGTGCAGGAACAGGCAGTGTACCATGTGCACATTTAACAAAACCACCACCAACTTCAATGCCTGAGGCAATTATTTTATCCGGTTTGAAATAATTTATTGCTATAGCTGCACCGACAATATCAACAATCGAATCAACAGCACCTACCTCATGGAAATGGATCATTTCAACAGGCGCATTATGTACTTTTGCTTCTGCAATGGCAATTTTCCTGAATATAAGCAGGCTTAATTCTTTAATTTCATCATTAAGGGTGCTTGACCTGATTATTTTCTCAATATCAAATATATGACGATGTGTATCAGTTTTTTCAGTGATCACATCCACTTTTGTACCAAATATACCATGTCTTTGATCTTTGGATACTTTTAATTGATATTTATCAATTTTTAGTTTATGAAGTTCATTTTTTAGATATTCCGGATCGAGCCCCAGATCAATCATAGCGCCCAGGTTCATATCCCCGCTAATTCCTGAAAAGCAATCGTAATAAAGTATTTTCATGGTATAGTGTTCTATGTATCTTAATTAACTAATTAACAAAAATAATTTATATTTTTGTTTTATATTCGAAATTTAAATATTGTGTTATGAAAAGGAGAGAATTTGTAAGAAAATCGGTGGGTGCCGGGTTCGTTACGGGTACCGCTTTAGCTTTCGGATCAATTAATAACTTATTTGGAAAAGTGCCTTTGCCAGATTCCCCGGCCGACCTTGTTGCAGTTAAAGGAGGAAATCCCGGTCAGATGTTCGACAGGGGCATTGAAGCTTTAGGAGGGATTGAGAAGTTTGTAAAACCTAATCAGACAGTTGTAATAAAACCAAATATCGGATGGGACAGAGGCCCTGAGCAGGCTGCAAATACTAACCCACATTTATTAACAAGAATAATTGAGCATTGTTTTAAAGCAGGTGCTAAAGAGGTAAGTGTATTTGATCATACCTGTGATGTCTGGACGAAAACATATAAGAATTCAGGGATTGAGAAAGCTGTTAAGGATGCCGGTGGTAAGATTGTTCCGGGAAATACTGAAGGATATTATCAAAATGTAGATATCCCAAAAGGTGTGAAACTTACTTCAGCCAGAGTACATGAATTGATTCTTGAATCGGATGTATTCATTAACGTACCGGTATTAAAGCATCATAGTTCATCACGACTTACAATTTCGATGAAAAACCTAATGGGAGTTGTTTGGGACCGGCGTTTTTGGCATCGTAATGATCTTCATCAGTGTATTGCCGATTATGCCACATATGAGCGTAAACCGGATTTGAATATTGTAGATGCATATAATGTAATGATGAGAAATGGACCACAGGGTGTTTCTGTTTCAGATATTGTTAATATGAAAACACAGATACTTACTACCGATATGGTTGCCGCTGATGCTGCTGCAACTAAGTTTTTCGGAAGCAATCCCGCAGATGTACTTTATATTCGCAAGGCTAATGAAATGGGGGTTGGTGAAATGGATCTCGAAAAACTAATTATCAAACGAATAATGATCTGATTTTTATGCAATACACTTCTCTTAAGAAATTAAGGGTTATCATTTCGCTTATATTTTTTGTTTTGATAGCCCTGGTTTTTATTGATTACCGGAATATTATACCTGAGGAATTTGCCAGGGGAGCACTTTATCTTCAATTTATTCCCTCATTGCTTAAATTCATAAATCTTCTATCTGTTTCAGTTGTTGGATTTATAGTTGTATTGGTTCTTACATTTGTATTTGGTAGAGTGTATTGTTCATCTATCTGCCCGCTTGGTGTTTTTATGGATATTGTATCTTTTATTTCAAGGAAATTAAAGAAAAAGAAAAAACGATTCAGATATAAAGAACCACATAACATACTCAGGTATTCTTTATTAGCTATAACAGTTATATTTTTTGTAGCAGGAAGTATATATTTTATTCTGTTGCTGGATCCTTATAGTAATTTTGGCCGGATAATAACATATTTTGTGAATCCGGTTATAATCCTGGTAAATAATGGTGTGGCAAGTATTCTGGGTAGTTTTAATGTTTATGCAATTTTTCCTGTTGAGATACAAAGTGTAAGATTTGAGTTGTGGATATATCCTTTGCTTTTCCTGATCCTTGTAACCTGGATGTCATTCACCGATGGAAGATTATTTTGTAATACTATTTGTCCTGTCGGAACTTTGCTTGGACTGCTTTCAAGATTTTCAATATTCAAAATACGGTTTGACGAGGAGAATTGCACATCGTGTGGTCTTTGTACACGGGCATGTAAATCTGACTGTTTGGATTTTAAGGACCAGATTATAGATTATTCCAGATGTGTTGAATGTTTCAATTGTTTGCCTGTATGTCCTTCTGAAGCAATTAAATATACTTATAAGAAAACAAAATATCATAATTCCGGTATTAAAAAGATAAAATTCGACAGTTTACCAGACGATTACAATAAGAATAAAAGAAAATTCCTAACCCTGTTACTATCGGTTTTTGCAGGAAGTGCTATTGGCAGCATAAAACAGGATACTCAGGAAGGATATAAAGACTCTACTGTGCCGGAAGAGAAAGAATTTCCTGTGACTCCTCCCGGATCATTAAGCATAAGGAATTTTACTCATAATTGTACTGCCTGTAGTTTATGTGTTAGTGCTTGTCCGTCAAACGTTTTGCAACCTTCCTTCAAAGAATACGGACTTACCGGAATGATGCAACCGTTTATGGATTATCATACCGGATATTGTAATTTTGAATGTACCAGGTGTAGTGAGGTATGTCCGACAGGTGCTATACTTTCTGTTCAGGAGGACGAAAAAAAGCAGATTCAAATGGGTATAGCAAAGTTTGTTAAGGAGAATTGCATAGTACATACTGAAAAAACTGACTGTGGAGCATGCTCAGAACACTGTCCAACCAAAGCAGTAAAAATGGTTCCATATGAGGATGACTTGTTAATTCCCGAAGTAACAGATGATATTTGTGTTGGTTGCGGCGCATGCGAATTTGCATGTCCTACAACACCCTTCAAAGCGATCTATGTTAATGGTCATTCAATACATGAAATAGCAAAAGAACCAGAAGAAGAAAAGCTTGAAAAACCGGTTGGCGAAGATGATTTTCCTTTCTGATAAATAACTACCTGATAGTTTTAAAAAATCTGTTCCACCTTATTTTACTAAGAAACTTCTTATCTTTATCAAGTGATAACCAAATAATTATTGGTCTGCCAACGACATGATCTTCTGGAACAAAACCCCAGAACCGGGAGTCGGCAGAATTATGCCGATTATCTCCCATCATCCAGTAATAATCCATCTTAAACGTATATTCACTTGCAGGATCACCGTTAATAAGAATTTGATCTTTAGTTACTTTCAGATCATTATCTTCATAAGTATCAATAATTCTTTCGTACAGGGGGAGCGTTTCCGGAGTTAACTTTACGGTAACGCCTTTGGCAGGTATAGTTAGAGGACCGAAATTATCTTCATTCCAAGGATAAACAGGATCATGCGGGAAAATATAATCTGCATATTCGCCCGGCTCCCTTAATATTTCCTGAATAGAGTTTACATTTTTAAATTTTTCCAGTTTACTAACTTTATCCTTTGTGAGAGGAAGAATATATAAATTTGCATAAAATGAATGACGGTCAGCTGTAGCAATATCAAGACGGTCAAAAGCTTTGGGGTTTATTCTTGAAGAAGTATTCACCTGATAATTAAATTGCTGATGTTCAAATGGACCATGCTCTTTACCGTTTATAAACAATTTTCCTTTTTTGATCTCTAAAACATCACCAGGAATCCCAACACATCTCTTAATATAATTATCTCTTTTATCAACCGGTCTGTAAACAATAGTGTTATTGTCATTAACCAACTGTCTTGCACGGTTCCAGTAATAATTGTCATTTATAGTTGAATCATGTTGGTTCTTTTCCGTTTCTCTCAAACTTGATGCCCTTGATCTTACAATTGAATAATAACTTTGTACCTGGTTTTCAAATACAACCGTATCACCGGCAGGGAAATTAAAAACAACTATATCATTATTCTTTATTTTATGGAAACCCGCAAGTCGTTTATATGGCCAGTGAATCCATTCAAGGAATGATTTAGTTCTTATTATTGGAAGAGTATGCTGAGTAAAAGGGAAGGATAGAGGGGTGTTCGGTATTCTGGGACCATAACTCAATTTGCTTACAAAAAGATGATCACCAATCAGAAGTGATTTTTCCATTGACCCGGTAGGTATTCTGAAATTCTGAAAGAAAAAGATATTGATTAAAGTTACAGCAATTACCGCAAATATCAGAGCATCAAGCCACTCGATAAAAACGCTGTTTTTTTCATTTCTTTTTTTCCAGAAAGTCCAGTTTACTTTTTCGGTAACATAAATATCGAATACTACTGCCAGACCAAATAGCAGCCAATAACTTCCAACCCAAATTACAAAAAGGATGTATAAAATTGCAGCTATACCAAATTTGAAATATTTATTTTTTAGAATATTCATCTGTTTTATTTTTTTTGTCAGCAAATGTAATATTTAACATGAAGAATTCATAATGAGGTAATGAAGAGTTTATAAGTTTAGGAGTTTAGTTGTTGAGATACTATAATAATATCTGACAAATAAACTTATCAATAAATCAACTTATCAACAAATCAACTTCCATATTGCTAATAGTTAAGGAATTGTGTTATATTGAGATGATGAGGTAGTGCAGGCTGATTATTAAATGCCTAAAACATCTTCCATTTTATAAACACCCTTTTTATTTTTTATAAACTCTGATGCAATAATTGCTCCAAAAGCAAATCCTTCCCTATTTTTTGCCTCATGTTTTAATTCGATAAGATCGGTATTTGAATTATACTTTATAATATGAGTTCCCGGTACATAATCTTTTCTTTCAGAGAGTATACTGAGTGTTTGTTTATTTGCAGTTTGTTCATTTTTCCACTCCTTTTTTCTCTCTATGTTTTTAATGATACTATCAGCCAGCGTAATTGCTGTTCCACTGGGTGAATCAAGTTTTGCTGTATGGTGAATCTCATTTATTTCAACATCATACTGTTTAATACTATTCATTATTTTTGCCAGTGTGGCATTAAGATGAAATAAAACATTTACACCAATACTGAAATTTGAAGAGTACAGAAATGCCCCGTTTATTTTCCTGCAAAGCTCCACTGCTTCATTATACTTAGCTAACCAACCCGTAGTACCTGATACCACAGGGGTTTTTGCTTCCAGACACTTCCTGATATTTTCGAATGCAACGACAGGGGTTGTGAATTCGATAGCTACATCGATCTTTTTCAGATTATTAATATTCAGATCTTCCGTGTTATTCTCATCAATAATAAACTCAATTGAATGCCCCATTTTCAGAGCCGATTTTTCAATTTCCTGTCCCATTTTTCCATAACCGATTATTCCTATATGCATGATCAGTGGTTGTTTTATGAAAATTTTAGTATAAAGATAAAAAAAAGGGAGGTCATACTGACTTCCCATTAAATTGAAAATATGTTAAAGACTGGTTATTTTACATCTTTCACTTTATTTACAACTGCTTCAAAAGCTTTAGGATGATTCATTGCCAGATCAGCAAGTACTTTACGGCTAAGTAAAATTCCTTTTTTGTTGACTTTTCCGATGAATTCGGAATAGGACATATCATATTGGCGTACGCCGGCATTAATCCGCTGAATCCAAAGTGATCTGAAATTCCTTTTCTTCTTTTTCCTGTCATAATATGAATACTGTAGTCCTTTTTCGAGAGCATTTTTAGCGACAGTATGTACATTTTTTCTTCGACCAAATTGTCCTTTGGTCTGCTCCATTACCTTTTTTCTTCTTCTTTTTGAAGCTACTTTATTTGTTGCTCTTGGCATAGCGTTAATTTTATGAATGGTTAGCGGTCATGTTATAGACTCTTTTCTGCTAATTCACTCTGTTAATAAATAATTTAAATTTTGTAATTATACGGGTAGATTCAATCCTATTTCATTCCCAGCAATAACTTGATATTTTTTTCGTCTGAGTCATGAACTTCGCCAAAATAACCAAGATTCCTTTTTCTTTTCTTGTGTTTCTTGGTTAGTATATGACTTTTATAGGCATGTTTCCTCTTTATTTTCCCCGATCCGGTTAATGCAAATCTTTTTTTCGCACCCGGATTTGTCTTCATCTTAGGCATTTCTATATGCTTTTTTGGTTATTGATTAATATTATTTCTTTTTTCCCTGAGATTTTGGCGCAATAAACATCGTCATTCTCTTTCCTTCAAGCTTTGGCATTTGTTCAACAATTCCAAGTTCCCCGAGATCTTGTGCCAGCCTGAGAAGAAGGATCTCTCCTTTTTCTTTAAAAAGTATTGTACGACCTTTAAAGAAAACAAAAGCTTTGACTTTAGCGCCATCATTAAGGAACTTTTCAGCATGCTTGAGTTTGAAATTGTAATCATGATCATCCGTATTTGGCCCAAATCGCAATTCCTTAATAATCACTTTTACTGTTTTGGCCTTTATGGCCTTCTGTTTCTTTTTCAATTGATAAAGAAACTTTTGATAGTCAAGGATCTTACATACCGGCGGATCATTCTGAGGTGCGATCTCAACAAGATCAAGATTCATTTCATCAGCTATTCTCAAGGCTTCTTCAACAGAACAAATACTTTGTCCTTTTTCAATGTTATCACCAACAAGCATAACTTCGTTGGCTCTAATGTCCTTATTTATACGATGTTGAGATTGAACTCTTCTAGGTCCTCTATAAAAATTAGATCTGGCTATAACTCCCTCCTTTTTTAAATTATTAATTATGTGATTTTCGCTTTCTTAATAATAAACTCTGCAAACTCTTCCAATTTCATATTTCCCTGGTTTCCTTCGCCTTGTTTTCTTACTGCAACCGATTTCTCATTCATTTCCTTCTCACCCACAATAAGTAGATAAGGGATACGCTTAAGTTCGTTATCCCTTATTTTCCTGCCAATCTTTTCGTTACGATCGTCAATCAGGGTGCGAATATCGTAATTATTTAGGAAATTAAAAACTTTTTTAGCGTAATCGTTGAATTTTTCACTGATTGGTAGTATAACAACTTGATCGGGTGTTAACCAAAGAGGAAATTTCCCTTCGGTATGTTCAATAAGCACGGCAACAAATCGTTCCATTGACCCAAATGGTGCCCTGTGGATCATTACAGGTCTGTGTCTTACATCATCAGCACCAATATATTCAAGTTCAAATCTTTCTGGCAGGTTATAATCAATCTGAATTGTACCAAGTTGCCATTCTCTTCCGATAGCATCATTAACCATAAAATCCAGTTTTGGACCGTAAAATGCTGCTTCACCCTTAACTATTTTGGTTTGAAGTCCTTTTTTTTCACATGCTTCTAAAATTGCACGTTCGGATTTCTCCCAGTTCTCGTCACTTCCAATATACTTGACTTTATCTTCCGGATCACGTAATGATACCTGTGTTGTAAAGTCATGAAAATCCAAAGCATTAAAAATACTAAAGACGATATCAATTACTTTTATAAACTCTTCCTTTAACTGATCCGGGCGGCAAAAAATATGTGCATCATCCTGCGTAAATCCCCGCACTCTTGTTAATCCATGCAATTCACCACTTTGCTCATACCGGTAAACGGTTCCAAACTCAGCGTACCGAATTGGTAACTCTTTATATGTATGTGGCTTAAACCTGTAAATTTCGCAATGATGCGGACAGTTCATTGGTTTAAGAAGGAATTCTTCTTTCCCGTCCGGCGTATGAATTGGCTGAAATGAATCTTTTCCATATTTATCATAATGTCCTGATGTGACATAAAGCTCTTTCTGTCCGATGTGAGGAGTGATAACCGGCTCATATCCGTACTTACGATGTAAAGCTTTCAGAAAATCCTCTAATCGCTCTCTCAGTTTTGCACCTTTTGGTAACCATAATGGAAGTCCCTGACCAACCCTTTGACTAAAGGTGAATAGTTCGAGTTCTTTGCCGATTTTCCGGTGATCCCTCTTTTTTGCTTCTTCAAGCATCTTGAGATGTTCATCAAGCATTTTTTGTTTCGGAAATGATACTCCGTAAATCCTGGTAAGTTGTTTTCTATTCTCATCACCCCTCCAATATGCGCCTGCGATGCTTAATAATTTTATTGCTTTGATTGATTCAGTAGAAGGCAGGTGGGGCCCTTTGCAAAGATCAGTGAAGTTTCCAAGAGTATATAAGGTGATTTCTTTATCATTCAGTTCACTAATCAGCTCTTGTTTATATTCATCTCCTTTTTTAGTGAATATTTCCAGTGCTTCCTTTTTGCCGGTTTCCTTTCTGCAGAATTCATTTTTTTGTCTTGCCAGCTCAGTCATTTTTTTCTCAACTACCGATAGGTGTTTTTCAGTAATAATCTTATCTCCCGGTAGATCAACATCGTAATAAAATCCTTGTTCAATTGCCGGTCCGATACCAAATTTTATTCCCGGGTATAAAGCCTCAAGTGCTTCAGCCAATAAATGTGCTGATGAATGCCAGAATGTATACTTTCCCTCAGGGTCATCCCACTTATGAAGTTTTATTGCTGCATTATTATGGATAGGTCTGGTTAAATCAAAAATATCACCATTTACAGTAACTGATAGTACTTCCCTGGCAAGCCCGGGACTTATACTTTTTGCAATCTCAAAACCCGTAACACCTTCGGGGAATTCTTTTACTGACTTATCCGGAAATTCAATTTTTATCATATACTCTGTTTTTACCTGGCTGAAATGGTTTGCAAAGGTAATATAAAATGGGGGAAATGTCTAAAATTAAAAATAACTAAAAAGTCATTTTTTTCCCAGATTGGCATAAAATTTGAATTTCAATAAATAGAACTCATTAAATAGAAAAATATGAAGCGTATAGCAATAATATTATCAGTTATCCCACTAATATTTTCGGCATGTGTTGAAAGGCCGGAAGCAGGATTTATTACCTCAGATATTGTGGTTGAGGTAGGGGAACCCGTATATTTCACAAATAATTCATTTGATGCTGTTTCTTTTGAATGGGATTTTGGTGATGGTTCTTTTACTGATGAACCTAACCCAATTCATTATTATGATGCTTCAGGAACTTTTAGTATTACTCTAAGTGCCTGGTCAAAAAATGATCATGTTGACAGAGCTTATCAGGATATTACTGTGCTTTTTCCAACAACACTTGAGGTAATTGTAAAAGAATATTATGATGAGTATTTAGTACAGGGTGCTAATGTAAGATTATATCCAACATATGAAGACTGGCTTGATGAAACAAATATGGTTGTTGAAGGAAATACTAACCAGAATGGTAAAGTTATTTTTTCAAGATTACAACCTGTTACTTATTATGTTGATGTATGGGAATCGGAACACAATAATTTTTCATTAGCCGACGAAGATGTGGGCTGGATAAGGATACCTGCGTTAGTAGCTAACGATATAAATAGTTTTGTTGCCTGGGTAGATTATGTTCCTAATAAAGGTATTGAGCGCAACAGAAACGAAAAAGTCCCTGGTAAAAACAGAAAATTCTCCGCAACAAAATAATACATAATCAAAAATTCCGGATATTTAAGTTGTTTCCGGGACCAGTGAACTGACAAACTTTTGAACCCAATCACGGATATTTGAAAGCTCCCTGAAAGGTCTGCGATAAAAAACTTTTTTTGCCCTTATTTCAATGAGACTCTCTTTATCTCCTGGACTGAAGTATAGTTCTGTTTTTGTTACACCCAGAATTAATGGGAGCTCTTCAAAAGCAAATCCGTATAGTTGTTTAAGTATTGTTTCTTTTTCATCCTCAATATTTAATTGCTTTATTGTAGAATGGAATTTCTCAGAATCAGCAAAGCCTCGTTCTTTTTTAAAATATTGATCTTTTCTCTTATGGAAGTCTTCAATATTCATTGGATTTACTACCCTGGCCATATCAAGTAAGAATTCAATGAATAAGTAATAAAGATAATCAGTATTACCGGTTTCATTTATTTCTTTATAGGCAAGATTGGCTGAAGTCCGGAACCATTTTCTTTCTCTTCTGATTTTGTCAAATCTGTCGGTACAGGGTTCTATATAGTTTCTTGCAATATCAAGAAGCTTCCCGGCTTGTTTTTTATCCTGGTTTACTATATTTAGATCGGCCAGCTTGATCAGCATACTATATTGATGATGGGTTAGAGTATCCATGTCTAAAACACCTGAAAGATACTGAATGGATTCCCCGGTATCAAAGCTGTTGATATGGTCAGCCATTGTGATATGAAGATTCAGAAAATATGGTTCATTAACCGGTATTTTATCTATTATGGCTGCAAGATAATCTTTGGTATCTTTATATGATATCGATGGTTCTCTTCGCATATATGGAATCAGTTTATTTAGGCAGCTAACCAGGGCAGTATTGCCTTCGCGTAAATATGTTTCAGAGATGTCCTTTAAAAACTCTATTGCTTTTGAGTATCCATCCTTGAGTTTAATTTTTGTAGCCAGGATCATAAGTTTATGGACATCTGCATCAGGATGTTTAACAAGGGGTTTGCTATTTTCAAATTCTTTGAATTGAATATGGAAATTACCGTTGTCTCCCGTTGGTTTTTTCCTTCTGAAAAAGATACGTTTGAAGAATGATATCATATCCGGAATGTTGAATTAATAATTCAAAAATCCTTTAAAACAGAAAAATACGAATTAATACTCAAAATATCAACTTTATCTATTTTTCTGTTATATTTGTAAGGTCAATTAATTGTTTTATAAACCACTGATAAACAATATGTTTAGAGGTATTTTATCACACTTATTAGTCTCTTTTTTTCTTCTGTTATTTGCTGGAAGCAGTATTGCTCAAGAAAATATCGTACATGTTGAGCGATCAACAGATAAAATACTTTTGGAAGGGAAACCTTATTATATACATATTGTAAAAAAGGGACAAACTCTTTTTTCTATAAGCAAAGTTTACAAAGTTTCACAAAAGGAGATATCAAAAGAGAACCCAACTGTTGCTTTTGGTTTAAGACCTGGCCAGGCATTGAAAATCCCAATTTTTCCCGAAAAACCTGAACCAGAAATACCAGGAGAAACTGAAGATTTTGTTTTCCATGAAATTGAATCCGGTCAAACTGTTTATTTCATTGCAAAAAAATATGATACTACTGTTGAAGAAATTTTGGATAATAACCCTGATATTAAAATCGATGATATTGCTATTGGAACAATATTAAAGGTACCCAAGAGGAAATTCAGGGTAAGGGAAGAAAAATATGAGTTTTCTGAACAGGATTATATCTTCCACAAGGTAAAAAGGAAAGAATCTCAGGATTCAACATACGTGATAGTGAAAGATACAGAACTTGAAGAAGATACCTCTGATATATTTTGCGCATCACTACCAGGTATTTCTAATCGTACATTGGAAGTTGCACTTCTTCTGCCGTTTTATCTGAATGAAAATAGTGAAAGAACATATATCGACTCATCTGAGGTGGATGACAATGGTGAAAGAATAATGGAGGTTATTAACAGAGATGAGAAATGGGTATATCCGGGTAGTACCTACTTTCTTGATTTTATGATGGGAGTGAAGTTAGCTCTTGATTCTTTGCAAAAAGAAGGAATATCGGTTGAACTTTTTTGTTTTGATACAGAAGCTGATACTTCAGTTGTCAGGGAAATTATTGAAACGGATGACCTGGCGGGGATGGATTTGATAATCGGACCGGTCTATCAATATAATTTGTCTATAGTGGCACCTTATGCAATGAATTTGCGAATTCCAATTGTTTCTCCTTTATCATCCAAAGGTAGTCTTACTGATTCTAATCCATATCTTTTTCAGGTAGTCCCATCTAGTGATATGGAATTTGAGAAACTCGCCAGCTATGTTTCTAATTATCATGATAATAATATTGTATTAATCCATTCAGGTGATTTGCGTGAAGAGGATAATATTCTTACATTAAAGAGGAATTTGTTCAGGTATTTTGCTTATCGTACATTCTTTGATGATGTGATTTTTAAAGAGATTGTTTATAATGAGGATTTTACTGCAAATGACACAATAAATAGTGTTGAACATTCTCTTTCAAAAGAGGTTGAGAATCTTATTATTGTACCATCAGGACAGGAGACTTTTGCAAGTGAGATTCTGGGACGTTTGTATTCCTTTTCAGAAGAGTATTCGATTACTGTTCTTGGTTATCCAACCTGGATAAAATTCAGAAATGTTGAATTGAAATATTTTTATGGTCTTGGAGTTCAGGTGTTTACACCTTTTTTTATAAACTATGATAATTACATGGTGAAAAATTTTCTCAGGAAATACAAGCATGATTTCAATACCGAACCGGATCAATTCAGTTATGCATGGAAGGGATATGATATTGCCTATTATTTTATAAGTGGATTATCAAGGTATGGTGATCATTTTCTTCAATGCCACAAGGAATATAAACCACAGTTGCTTGAAGCTGGTTTTGAATTTAAAAGGGTGAATTCGCATGGCGGTTATGTAAATAACTATTTCAGAATGCTGAAATTTACACAGGATTATAAAATTCTGGACATAAATCAGTAACCAGCTTTGTCCACCGTAGTTTTCTTTGACCACCGTAGCTTTTAAGCGAAGGTGATGCCGAAGGTGGTAACGAACGTGGATAACAAGCAACCAGAAAGTGCTACGTTTTACTTAACATCTCCGTTTGCAAGGGTAATTGCTGCTCCTATAACCGTAGCAAAATCTGCATTTTCAGGTATAAAAAATTTTGTTTTATGAAGATCCGCCACACCCTTAAGAATTACTTTTAAGGGTTTGATACTGGCTAATTTCCCTGTTAGAATTATTGTTTTTAAACTATTTGCATGAGCAGCAGCAATTCCTAATATTCCTATAGTTTGTCCTACAAGATTTAGAATTGCAAGTGCTATATCTTTATCGGTAGCTTCGTCGGCCAGTTTTCCAAAGTTTGAAGCAGTAGTGGATGCCGGCAGATTGTTTATTGCTCTTCCGGCGATATCTCCCACTGTAAGATCAACACGATCAAGATTTCCCCTGGAGGCCAAATCAACTAATGTTTTCAGGTTGGTGATATTAAGCATTTTTCTTGCTAAACCAAGTAAAGTTCCGCCACCAACGCCACTTCCACCCCAGTGTTTAATTTCCTTCTTTTTCACAGTAACAATTGCTGTTCCTGTTCCCATGCTTACAACAACACCATTTTCAACACCGGATAAAAATGAGCCTGCGGTTCCAATTGCAGTAAATTCATCAACTTTCACCACGGAAATTCCAAATAACTTTGGTTTTACATCATTTGAACCTACACCTGTTACAGCAATAGTATCGACTTCATTCAACGAAGCACCTATTGCTTCAAGAAATTTTCCCAGGGCACCTGCTGCTGAAGTAATTGGATCGTTTGCTGTAACTGTTAGCGGGTTGATTATTTTCGATCCCTTAAGACCGACAATATCCGTTGTGGTTCCGCCAATATCTATTCCTATTATCATATAGATACAATTTTGGGGCAAATATAGAACATAGTTTCACAAATTGATTAAAAAAAACTAAATTTTCAGTCAAACCTCAAACCTCAAACCTCAAACTTGAAACCTTATTTAGCCCATTCCGGCATATGCTGGTAGTCAATGTCCAGTAATCCCCCAAATAGCATTATCCCGGCAGTAAGCACAATAATACCAAGTATATTTATAATAAATCCAACTTTGACCATATCGGGGATCCTTATCCTGTTAGTACCGAAAATTATTGCATTTGGAGGAGTAGCTATAGGCATCATAAATGCAAAAGAACTGGCCATTGCAGCAGGTACCATCAGAAGGAGCGGGTTTTTGCCAATAGCTGTTCCAAGTGCTGCCATAACCGGTTGGATCATTTCTGATACACCTGTATTGGAAGTTAGTTCAGTAAGAAATGTTATCAATGTACAAATTGAACCAATAATTACAATGGGAGAAAGTGAACCGACTCCCTGAAGTTGTTGTCCGATCCAACTTGATAAACCTGAGCTCATAAAACCACCGGCCAGGGCAAACCCACCACCAAAAAGCAGAATGATTCCCCATGGAAGTTTCTTTGTTGTTTCCCAATCCATGATCCTGGGGGCTCTTTTTCCGGGGAGAATATAGAGCATACTAGCTAATATTATTGCTACTACACCATCAGTAATATACTCCGGGTTAGGAAATAGTCCTGACCAGCCATAGATTGTAAAGCTTCCAATTACTATATTTGCCCTTGTTAACCATGCTAAAGCAAGCAAAATAAAAATCCACAGAACAGATTTTTCCTCCCAGGATATTTTATCAAGTGATTTATACTGATTGCGAAAAATATCGCGTGAAATAACAAATCCTGATTTACAAAACATGTATGACAACAACAGCCATACCAGAAACAGAAAAAAAATACTGATTGGAAGGGCAAAGAAGAACCAGTTAACAAATGAAATTTCAGTGGCATCAGGAAATGATATGGAAAATATCCTGGTGAAGACAAGATTAGGGGGTGTTCCTATCAGGGTAGCTATACCGCCAATACTTGCACTATATGCTATACTTAAAAGAAGACCAATTGAATATTTTCTTACTTCTTTCTTTCCAATATTTTTTTCAAGGTTGATAATCACAGAAAGTGCAATAGGTACCATCATCATTGCAGTAGCGGTATTCGATACCCACATAGATAAAAACCATGTTGTAATCATGAACCCCAAAAGTATTCTTCGGGGTTTAGTGCCAAATAACAACAGGGTAATTAAAGCAATACGAAGATGTAAATTCCATTTCTCCATAGCAAGAGCAACCATAAAACCTCCTATAAAAAGAAAGATCACATGGTTGAAATAGAGAAGTGAAACGTCTGTTCCACTCATTATGCCAAAAAGGGGAAAAAGAGCAACAGGTATAAGTGCTGTTATTGCCAGGGGTATTGCCTCTGTGATCCACCAGATTGCCATTAGAAGTGCTACTGCAGCAGTATAGCTAACTTGAGGATTCTGTGGATCAGGAACAAACAGAAAAATGATAAGTAAAGAACTAATTGGTCCGATAAAAAGCCCTATCCTCTTGATCAGGGTCTGTCCGTTTTGCATAATACTGCAGTTTATCTGTTTTCTTTGGGTTTCAACATTATTCCCGGGTACTATTATTACTTACTTCAACTTTAAGTTTTGTTGTAACCAATAAAGCATCAAGTAATTGAATTAATCTACCGATAGTAAGATTTCTGTCTCCACGTTCCAGTTTAGAGATTTCTGTCTTTTTTACACCAATCAGTTTGCCAAGTTGTTCCTGGGTCAGGTTCTTATGCTTCCGCAGGGTTTTTAAAAGTTTTCCCATAGATTTTTTATCCAGACCCGATTCAAAAACATCAATTTCCAGGGGGGGGCCATACTCTGAAGATTCCTTGTTAACTTGTTTATAATGCTTAATTTTTTTTATTTTTTCCTTCATTATTAACAGTATTCAAAATTTTCCCACACTCCCTTACATTTTTTCCGGTACGTTCCTGTAATTCATCACCCATGTCAGCTCTGGCTTTTTCAGCCAGTGTTTCAAGTTCCTTTACAACTTCAGGATATAATTCTATAACATTGTATTCTTCACCCGGATCACGTCGCAGATTATAAAGGGCAAATTCTGTGGTGACATTTGCATAAGGTCCGGGAAATCCATCGTTACCCGGAAGTACTCCTTCATACGATCTTGCGGGATGGGGAAATACAAGTTTCCAGTTGTCTTTCCTAACTGCCTCAAGACTGTTCTTTCTGTAGTAATAATATAAATGGTCACGGGGATTAGCTTTTTTATCTCCTTTCAGAAGTGCCAGGATGCTTATCCCGTCAATCTTATGTTCTGGAAGTTGTGCTCCTGTTATTTCTGCAATAGTTGGAAAAATATCGATAGTGGCAGCAAGCTTATTATTGATTTTACCCTTAGGAATAACAACAGGCCAGCGCATAATACATGGTTCACGCTGACCGCCTTCAAAGCTTGTGCCCTTTCCTTCACGCAACCCTCCGGTTGATCCTGCATGGTTCCCGAAATTTAGCCAGGGTCCGTTATCGCAAGTAAAAATAACAAGGGTATTATCTTCCACCCCGTTCTCTTTAAGTGCTTTCATTACCTGTCCTACAGACCAGTCAATTTCCATCATAACATCGCCATACATTCCCTGTTCACTTTTTCCTTTAAACTTATCACTTACTCCAAGTGGTACATGAGGCATTGAATGTGCAAGGTAAAGGAAAAAGGGTTTGTCTTTTTTCCTGTTAATAAAATCAACAGCATGTTCAGTATAGAGTGTTGTAAGCTTATTCTGGTCATCCAGTGTTAATATCTCTTTGACTTTATTATTTCCCTCAATAAGGGGAAGTTTTGGATACCTTGATTTCCATGGTTTCAATGAACTATCGGTAACTGCTGTGCCATCAAAATCAACCGGCCACATATCATTGGAATAGGGAATACCAAAATATTCGTCAAATCCATGTTGAAGAGGAAGAAATTTTTCATGATGTCCCAGGTGCCATTTCCCGTATATTGCTGTTGCATAACCTTTTCCTTTTAGTAATTCAGCAATGGTTATCTCGTTTTCATTAATGCCGTTTTTTGACCATGGCATTAATGCTCCGTGTATTCCTATACGATTTGGATAACAACCTGTCATCAAGGCTGCTCTGGAAGCACTGCAAACAGCCTGTGCAGAGTAAAAATGTGTAAAACGCATCCCCTCGACAGCAAGTTGATCGAGATTAGGAGTTGTAAATCCGGTTGCACCGTAAGAGCCAACATCACCATATCCCTGATCATCGGTAAATATTAAAACAATATTCGGAAGTTTCTCTTTTTGATCCCGGGTACATCCGGAATTCATATTTAAGATTCCAATAAAAAATCCCAGTATAATACCAGGTAAATAAACTGTTTTTCTAAATTTCATAAGGCGTTTCTTTGAGTTGATATTAAGCTACTTGTTTATAAGCATGCCTGAAACATGATCAATATTGCCATCTACAGTGGCAGGTTTAAGGCACATTATCTTAGCGATTAACGGATATATATCGATGTTATTAAATGTTGGTTGCAGATACCCGGTTTTAAATGCCGGGCCAACTGCATAAAAAATAGCATGCATATCTTTGTTATTGTTATCAAACCCATGAGTGCCGCCAATGTATCTTTCCGGATTTGAATTAATAGTTACACTCCAGCTACTGTCAGCCGCAACCACAAAATCCCCTGTTCTGCTGTTTGTACCATAGTGAAGTCGTTCAGGTAACTGTCCGTGTTTCCAGGAACTTATGTGTTCAATATTATTAAGTTTATTCCAAATTTCTTCATTATAACCGGGTGAAACACTGAGGCAATAAACGGGATTGCTACCATTAATCCGGTTAATATGATCGGGATTAATAAAGTCGGCAAGCCGGATAACTCTGTCAGGAGAAATTTGTCCCATTCCATGATCTGAAGTAACAATAAAATTAACATCCGGACCTATCTTCAGGCTGTTCAGTTTAAACATAAAATCGCCAACAAGACTATCAAGATATGAAATTACCGGTAAAAGCTCAGGGTTATCCGGACCTAATTGATGTCCCTTACTGTCTGGTTCGTCTATATACCATGTAATGAGATGAGGACGCTTTTCTTCGGGGAGGCAAAGCCAGGCAATTATTGAGTCAACCCGTTGTGTAAAAGGAAATTTGTGTTCATATTTTTTCCAGTAAGTAGGTTGCACTCCTTTTACCGGAGCTTCTGAACCTACCCAGAAATAAGATGCTGTAATCACCCCTTGATTTTCAGCAGTAACCCAGATAGGTTCACCACCATAAAAATCTCCGTTTTCAACCGATTCACGATTCCCCGGGGAATACGATGCATCCATAACAGAATCGTAAAAATCATTAAGTACGATACCATGATTATCGGGATATAAACCTGTGGCAATAGAATAATGATTTGGAAAAGTCTTAGTGGGGAAACATGGGCGCAGAGACTCTGCTCTGACACCATCTTTAGCTATCCGGTCAAGATTTGGAGTGTTTGCTTTTTGTGAATAATCCCAGCGGAATCCGTCAAGTGATAGCATAACCACATATGGTTTTTTATTTGCATCAGGATCAGGAGAATGTTTATCCTTACAACTTATTACTAAAATTGAAAGAAGAATGGAAAACAGGAGCGTGTAGAACTTAAATTTATGTATCATATGTGAATTTTTAATATTTATTCAATTTCAGTATCCCGGTGAGCATTTACAAACAAAATATTACCCACTTTGTCATATTCCATAAACAGTTCCTTTTTATCATGCTTCAGTTGTTCACCACGAAAACCCAATACTGTGAGGCCTGCATCCTCTGAATATTTATTGATCATTTCCTTATTACTGATTTCCTTTTCCCTTCTTAGAATTTTGATGTTTTTAGTTGAAATAGGCAACCGCCCCTTGTTAATTAACTCAACCAGTCCATGGTGGTTTTTTTCCAATTCATTTCCATCACATATTTCAAATATTTTAATAGCGCTCTTTTTCCAGTCGGGATGGCTAAGGATAACATAACTCAAAAGGATCATCAGGTTTGCATTTTCATAATCAGACCTTTTTATCCATATGTGAATCCCTTCAGAGAAATTGATAGATTTAAGTTCGCTACCAAGTATGCATATATCATAATTACCGGAGCGGCACAAAGAATAATTATCAATGATCTGATCAAGATTCTCAGGGTTATTTTTATCAAATTCAAATAGTATTGTATTGTTTTCCATGCCTGATATGCCCGGAAGCTGTATTATTTGAGCAATGGCAGAAGTGAAGGAAGGAGAAATAATAGTATCAATATAAAATTTATCATTCCGGATATCTGCTTTCTTTATTAATTTGTCCAGTGTCTCTTTTGCATTTTGTTGGGCTGCACGGGAATAATAGTCCTCGATCAGATGAATGTATGTTCCGAAACCATGCTTGTGAGATACCCAGTTTAACAGGCTGAAAGCAGTTTCCCTTTCAAATGAGTCGCGAGAGACACATACCACTGAAGGCCTCCATTTGCGTGAACTTTCCAGTTTTCGCGATTTTTGCAGGTAAACCTGAAGACTCTGACTAATCTGGAAGAATGCGCTTAAAAAAATAGATTCCAGTCCTTCGCGGTCTTTGTGAAAATTCTTAATAAACAGATAAACAACGATTATCATTCCAATAGCCAATAGAGTATATAAAGCGCTTATCATGAACATCATAAGAAGACTCATGATAAAACCAATAAGTGAAATATACCATCTTGAACGAAATACCGGACGGTAGGAGGGATCAGCTCCGAAATGATATAGAAAAGAAATAAGACAGAGTGACCCGTAAGTAACCATGAAAAACATTGTGATTATCTTCGCAACACTATTTACATCCCCGAGGGCCACAAATACAAACGCTAAAGCGACAGTGATCAAGGTTCCGTTAAAAGGTTCATTTGTTTCTCCCTTTCCTTTGGCAACAAAACTATTGAACTTGCCTGAAGGGAAAGACTTATCTGCTCCGAGAGCCTGTATTTTACGAGGTGCTGCCAAAATTGCTCCAAGAGCAGATGAGAATGTTGATGCTGCCAGACCAAGTGGTATTACTATTCCGCCTGCAATTGCAATTTTGCTCATTATTAACTGATCATTTGCCAGGTCTTCCGGGCTTGCAGAAATATTTAGTTTCCAGGTAATAAAAATATAAGTGATCATTCCTAAAATAGTCGCGGAAAGGGTTCCGAGAGGTATAGATTTCCCGGGATTTTTCAAATCACCTGATAATCCTACACCGGCAGATAAACCTGTGAAGGCAGGGAAGAGAATAGCAAATACAATAAAGAACTGATCCATGTTTTTAAATGCGCCGGTGGAAAACACATGAGTGGTTGACTCACTGAATTCTGATGAGCCAAGGAAAAACAAGGCAATTGAAAGAAATAACAATCCAACGACAATATAAAGCACTTTCATGCCAACTCTGGCACCACGTTTAAGAATAACTGCAGAAAGCAAAGCTAAGGCAGGCAGACTGATTGCCTGCCTTGGCAGATCAAAATTATATGCTTCTTTTATCCAGGAAAACAAAGGTGTGAATGCTTCAGTGAAGGCAATAACATAAAATGCAACGCTTATGGCTTGTGAAAGGTATAACGAAAACCCTATGGTAGCACCAATATTCAGTCCGAATGAACGACTGATGATGAAATACTCACCACCCCCTTCAACCCGCCGGTTTGTAGCTATCTCTGAAATGGCCATGGCCGTTGGGATAGTTACCAAATGTGCAAGAATAATGATCAGGATAGTTCCATATGGACCTATTGTCCCTACAGAAAATCCAAACCGCAGGAATAGAATGGCACCCAGAATTGTAGCTATGCTTGTAAAAAATACCGGAGCGGTCCCGAATGACTTTTTGTTCTGTAGCATTGAAAAGTTAATATATAGTTTTACAGTAAAACCCGGGCTTAAAGTTAGTATTTTTAATTAATGAAAATATTTTGTTAATGTTTTTTTGAATGTGATATGTAACCTGTAACTTACACCTCGAAATTTATCAGTTATCCATAATCCAAAACTTACCATGAATCTTTTCTCACCAGATAAAATACCGGTTGATAAGCAGATTGTTCTTAAGATACTGGATTGTAAGCATGGGAGTAATTCTTTTAAAATTGTCGATGCAGTTTATGAAACAATTCTTGAAAAAGCATATTCATTAATACAACCCAAAGGACTAATTAATTCCACAGAAATTCCTGATTTTATTAACCTGAGGGGAAAGGAAAATTATAAGAGTGGAATATTTTGCATTGCAACTTTGGGTAAAGAGATATCTGAGGAATCATCGTCTTTATTTTCTGCCGGTGAGTATCTTGAAGGATTATTACTTGACACTATTGCCGATCAGATGCTGATTAATCTGACAACTGCTATATATCAGGAGAAGATTTTGCCATTTTTGAGGGAAAAAGAAGTTGGCATTAGTTATTGTTATATCCCTGGTTGTCAAAATGTTCCGATAGAATATCAAAAATATATCCTTGATCTGGTTGGCCCGGAAACCCAAAACGAAATATCTATTACCGAAGGAATGATGCTTAATCCTGTAAAATCAACAGCTTATTTCTATGTAATGGATAAATCATTGCCAATAAGGAAAATGGACCGGGATTGTAATAACTGTGATATGAAAGATTGTAAGTACAGGACTAATTTATACGTTGGAATTACAATTATTTCCAGTGGGAAAAAAACAGAAACAATTCTTCTGAAAGAGATGACCTTGCTGGAAGGGATACGTGAACAGGGATGGGGAGTAGAAACACACTGCAATGGAGCAGGATATTGCGGTAAATGTAAAGTTTTGCTGACAGGCAAGGTGCCCGGACCGGGATCAACTGAAAAAGAGTTGATTTCACAGAAAGAATTACAAAAAGGTATCAGGCTTGCCTGCAGGGTTAAACCAATAGATGGAATGGTGCTTCATTTACCGGAAAAAACTAAAACAGGTTATCAGATTGAACAGGGATTTAGGTACCGGAAAGAAAAAGAGAAAATAAATTTGATAGCCATATCAAAATCAGATGTTAACATAACAAAGAATAGTAAATATGGGATTGCTGTTGATATCGGAACTACAACTATTGTTTTGGCAGTTATTGATCTGGCTACAGGACAATCAGTGGGACTATCTTCATTTCTGAATCCTCAAAGAGAGTTTGGTGATGATGTTATATCCCGGATTCAGTTTGCTTCAACCAAAGATAAGGTAATTCTTACCAGGTTAATACGGGAATCACTCACCGGAGCAGTTACAGAACTTGTTAAGAAAAAAGATATTAGTGCTGAACAGATAAGCGAATTTACTATTGCAGGGAATACTACAATGATCCACCTGTTGCTTGGATTACCGGTAGAATCACTTGCTGTTAGTCCGTTTAAACCGGTTTCCATTGATCCTGTTAGATTACCTGCGGCTGAGATATTTAAAGATAATTTTTCATCTGCAGATATTTATATATTCCCCGGTGTATCAGCTTATGTAGGCTCTGATATTGTATCAGGAATGTATAACAGAAGTTTTGAATCTCTTGGAGAGGTTACCCTGTTTGTTGATTTGGGGACCAATGGAGAGATTGTTCTTGGGGACAGGGAGAAAATATTATGTGTTTCTGCCGCAGCCGGTCCGGCTTTCGAAGGAGCCAGGATAAGTTGTGGTACAGGATGTGTTCCGGGTGCTATTTCTTATGCAGGCATTAATAAAGGTAAGGTATGGTACAGTACCATAAATCAAAAGCCTGCAGTTGGGCTGTGTGGATCCGGACTGGTAGATATTGTGGCTGCATGCCTTAATACCGGAATAATTGATAAGACCGGATTAATGATACCTGAATACAGGAAAGATGGTTTGTTTATAGAAATGGATCCGGATGGAAATGAAATGCGATTAACTCAAAAGGATATTCGTGAGCTGCAGCTTGCAAAATCGGCAATCCGCGCAGGAATTGAAATACTGACGAAGGAATTTGATGTAACATATAACGATATTGGAAAGGTTTATCTGGCGGGGGGGTTTGGTAATCATATAAATGCTGATAGTGCGGTAAGGATTGGATTGTTACCAGGAAAATTCAGGAATCATATTGTTTTAGCCGGTAACAGTTCATTAGGCGGAGCAGTGGATTCACTGCTTAATCCTGACAGAGAAGAAAAAGTGATAGAAATTCTAAAAAAAGTTCATTATATAGAACTATCATCAAACCCGGATTTCAATGATTATTTTGCTGAATATATGATGTTTAATGATAAATAAATATTTTTTAACAAATTTTTTTCATTTTGTCTATCTGTAATTTTTTTTCTTATTTTTGTACCCCGAAAAAGAAGAGATGAGTTAAGAAGAGAAGATGAGAGATGAATAGCCCAGATGGCAGGGCCGACCGTTAAAAAATTGTCCGGTGGACAA
>JAGGXD010000093.1 GCA_021163295.1 Bacteroidales bacterium | reverse complement strand
GGTTGCGGACTTGTTGGTAACGATATGATTATGGATACAATTCCCGGATATGATGCCTTTGCCGAAGCAGTTGATCTGGCAAAAGCCTCAGATATAGTTATTTTTTGTGGAGGAATATCACCTCGTCTTGAGGGAGAGGAGATGCAGGTGCCATTCGAAGGTTTTTTTGGGGGGGACAGGACAGATATTAAATTACCGGCTGTGCAGGAAAAATTGATTAAAAGTCTGCATGCAACGGGAACCCCGGTTGTGATGGTGAATTTCAGTGGTAGTGCTGTTGCATTGAACTGGGAGAACGAAAACCTGCCTGCCATAATACAGGCATGGTATCCCGGACAGGCAGGAGGAACTGCTCTTGCTGATGTGATTTTTGGAAAATATAATCCCGGCGGACGGTTACCTGTAACTTTTTATAAGTCGGTTAATGACCTGCCGCCGTTTGAAGATTATAGTATGAAGAACCGTACTTACAGATACTTTGATGGAGAACCTCTGTATCCGTTTGGATATGGACTTTCATATACCACCTTTGAGTATGGATCCCCGGGACTTTCAGATAACAGTATTGATAAATCAGGAAATGTGGAAATTACGGTTGAGGTGAGAAATACAGGTGATATTGGCGGGAGTGAAGTCGTACAACTTTATGTTAAAGATATTGAAAGTATTTTCCCTGTGACAAAAAAAGCATTACGCGATTTTAAAAGGATATATCTTGGACCGGGTGAGTCACAAATTGTAAGTTTTGTGCTTGAACCAAAAGTTTTTTGGGTGATAGATGATGAAGGGAACCGGTTTGTGGAACCCGGTGATTTTGATATAATGGTTGGCGGCAATTCAGTTGAGTTAAAAAAGGTAAACCTGACTATTGAGGAATAACTTATTAGTTTGAGTATTCACTTAGATATTTGAGAACCTGGGTGAATACATTTTCTGCAGTGAATCCAAGTTTTTCGTCAAGCACCTTGTATGGCGCTGAGTAACCGAATGATTCGAGACCGAATACCTTTCCTTTCGGACCAACAAGTCCTTTAAGGGTTAACGGTATTCCGGCAGTTAAGCCGAAAATAGGTAAATTATCCGGTATCACTTTTTTCCGGTAGTCACTATTTTGTTGTTTAAACAATCCTTCCGATATTGCTGAAACAATCTGTATTTTGAGACCCTTTTCGGCACGAAGCTTTTCTGCTCCTGCCAGCAGTGTAGATACTTCAGAACCATTAGCAACCAGTACAATATCCGGGTTCCCTTCATCTTTTTGTACTATATATGCGCCTTTTTCGGCCATTAATGCTTCATTAAACCTTGAACCCGAAATGGCAGGAATATCTTTTATACCCTGACGTGAAAGGATAAGTGCTGTAGGGCTTTTTTTGTTTTCAAACGCCATTTTCCATGCAACAGTTGTTTCGGCAGCATCGGCTGGGCGGAGAGCCAACAGACTCATATTACCGGAATGGTTCTTAAGGTTTTCCAGAAGTCGTATTTGTGCTTCCTGTTCAACGGGTTGATGAGTCGGACCATCTTCACCTACTCTGAAGGCATCATGGGTCCAGACATATTTTACAGGCAGTTCCATTAGTGCTGCCATTCTTACTGCCGGTTTCATATAATCGGAAAATACAAAGAAAGTGCCGCCAACAGGGATTACACCGCCATGAGCAGCCATCCCGTTCATTACCGCGGCCATGGTAAGCTCCGAAACACCTGCTTGCAGGAATGAACCGGAGAAATCACCTTTAATAAAAGGTTTGGTCTTTTTTAGAAACCCGTCAGTCTTATCCGAATTTGACAGGTCGGCAGAAGAGACCAGCAGGTTTTCGATTTTATCTGCCAGGTATGCCAGAACTGTACCTGAAGCCGCCCGTGATGCGATGTCTTCTTTCTGTTCTATTTGTGAGAAATCAATTTCAGGAAGTTCCATGTTGAGAAACTTTTGTAATTTTTCTACCAGTGCAGGATTATTCTTTTCCCATTCTACCTGTTTTGCTTTCCTGGTTTTAGCCTGTTCCCGCTTTTTTTGAAGAGCTTCATGGTAATGCTTTTTTACATCGGGGAAGATAAGGAAAGGGTCATCAGGATCACTTCCTAAATTAGTTATAGTTTTTGAGAATGAAGCTCCAGCGCTACCAATAGGCATTCCGTGGGTGGATGATTGTTTTTCGTAATTTTCACCATATTCGGTTACGCAGCCTTTACCCATAATGGTTTTTCCGATTATCAGGTATGGCTTTTCTTTTTCTTCAACGGCTTCTTTTAGCGCAAGATGTATCTCATCAGCATCATGACCGTTTATGGTTTTTACACGCCAGCCCCATGCCTGGTATTTTTTTTCAGTGTTTTCAGCTGTCACTGCACTGGTATTTGTTGAAAGCTGGATATCATTTGAATCATAGAACATAACCAGGTTGCTGAGTCCGAGGAATCCTGCCAGCCGTCCGGCACCCTGTGATATCTCTTCCTGCACACCGCCATCTGAGATAAATGTATAGATATTATGAGACATCCAGTCGCCGAACCGTGCAGCAAGGAATCGTTCTGTTATGGCAGCGCCAACTGCCATTGCATGACCTTGTCCAAGTGGTCCGGAAGTGTTCTCAATACCACGGTTGATATTCCGTTCAGGGTGTCCCGGAGTGGTGCTTCCCCATTGGCGGAAATTTTTAATATCATCCACACTATATCTTTCCAGTAAAGTAAGGACAGAATAGAGCATTGGTGACATATGACCGGGGTCTAAAAAAAAGCGGTCGCGGTGGGGCCATGCCATATCATCCGGATCGAAATTGAGGAATTCGCTGTAAAGGATATTAATAAAATCAGCACCTCCCATAGCGCCCCCGGGGTGTCCCGATTTAGCTTTTTCTACCATTGCGGCTGAGAGAGCCCTGATATTATCTGATGCGCGGTTAATGATTGAATAATTCATAAAAGCTATAGGATTTTTAGTTTATCAAAAATAATCAGTTTTTTTTAATGTAAAAAAAATTACACCTCATATGTTGATGACGCCGTATCTCCTCCCGTGCCGGTCCAGTTGGTATGGGAAAACTCACCCCTCGGTTTATCAATTCTTTCATATGTATGAGCTCCGAAATAGTCACGTTGTGCCTGCAACAGATTGGCAGGCAGTCTTTCTGAACGGTAACCGTCGAAATAACAAAGAGCAGAAGTTAATGCGGGGACAGGAATACCATTCGTCAAAGCTGTCGCTACCACTTTTCTCCAGCTTTCCTGTGCCGCTTCTATTTTATTTTTGAAATATGAATCCAGTAACAGGTTACTCAATTCCGGATTTTTATCGAATGCTTCCTTTATCTTACGTAGGAAAACTGACCGTATAATACAGCCACCCCTCCACATAAGGGCTATTCCTCCGTTATTCAGATTCCAGCCATATTCTTTTGCTGCTTCTCTCATCAAAACATATCCCTGGGTGTAGGAAACAATTTTTGAGGCAAACAATGCCTGTCTGATATCTTCAATAAATGCTTTTTTGTCTCCTGTAAAGTTTTTGGGTGGTCCGGTTAATATTTTTGATGCTTTAACTCTTTCCTCTTTTTGTGCAGAAAGGCATCTCGCAAAAACCGATTCGCCGATCAAAGTTAGCGGGATACCCAGATCAAGGGCAGCAATGGCTGTCCATTTGCCTGTACCTTTCTGACCAGCTGTATCCAGTATCTTCTCTACAAGGGGGTCGCCATCTTCATCATTAAAAGCCAGGATATCCCGGGTTATTTCTATTAAATAACTATCGAGATCGCCTTTATTCCATTCTTTAAATACGCTGTGCATTTCAAAAGGTGACAAGCCCAATAGTTCTTTCATTATCTGGTAGGCTTCACAGATTAGTTGCATATCGCCATATTCAATACCGTTATGTACCATTTTTACAAAATGACCGGCACCGTTTTCTCCTACCCAATCGCAACATGGTGTTCCATCTTCTACTTGCGCACTTATTGACTGAAAAATATCTTTTACATGTAGCCATGCATCCGGTGATCCCCCGGGCATAATTGAAGGTCCTTTTAATGCACCTTCCTCACCACCCGAAACACCGGTACCAATATAGAGTAATCCTTTGCTTTCAACATACTTTGTCCGGCGTATTGTATCATGATAATTAGAATTTCCTCCGTCAATAATGATATCTCCATTTTCCATATAAGGCACTAACCGGTCGATAAAATCGTCAACCGCAGGACCGGCTTTCACCAGTAACATAACCTTCCTTGGGTGTTCTAAAGATTGCACCAGTTCCTCAATTGAGTGGACACCGATAAAGTTTTTCCCTTTACCCCTGCCATTGATGAAACGATCCACTTTTTCGACAGTCCTGTTAAAAACAGCTACTGTAAATCCTTTGCTTTCCATGTTCAGTACCAGGTTTTCACCCATAACTGCCAATCCAATAAGCCCGATGTTTGCTTTCTTTTCCATTTTATTATTTGTTTTTTATTTGAAATCCAAGTTGTTTAATTTTTTCTGTTAGTGAAGATTGAATGTTATCCGGAATCATGCGATATGCATGAAATTCTCTTCTTACCGGATAATTTCCCCGGAGATCTTCAAAATCCTGTGGCTCTTTTCGTAGCGCAAGATCGTCCCGTTCAATAGGGTATGTATGATGAATCAGTTTGTACCATATCATTTCCGGTGTCTCAAGGTTTCCGTCCAGGTGAATTTCCGGTTGTACGGGCGAAATTATTTCTTCAGGGTACCAGTTTTTCAGTGGCAGGTTGAAATAATGTGCTAATGCTTTTACTGACATTGAAGTACCGTTAGCTTTCCCGTCTTGTGAATATCCGGCAATATGAGGTGTGCCGATATCAACCATTTGCAGCAGTTCCCTGTCAATTTCCGGTTCATTATCCCATACATCAAGTATTACTCCTTTTAAACGTCCCTGTTTCAAAGTCTGTTTTAGAGCCGACTCATCTATAACACTTCCCCGGGAAGTATTAATGAGTAAACAATCATGCTTCAGACAATTCAGAAACCGGTTATTTACCATATGATATGTTTTATCCGGACCGGTAAAAGAGAGAGGAATATGAAGAGTTACAATGTCTGCCTGGTGGATAAGATCATAAAGTTCAGTAAATATTGCTGATCCTTCACGGCGTTCTCTGGGGGGGTCGTTAAGAAGCACTCTCATACCCAATGTATTACCAAGGTTAGCTACTTTCGAACCCACATTTCCAACACCTATTATACCAAGTGTCAGATCTGCAGCGCTGAGTTTATGTTTTCTGAATTCATGGACAAGAACTGCGGCAATATATTGTTGTACTGACGAAGAGTTACAGCCCGGTGCATTTGTCCAGGTAATTCCATGCTTTTTACAGTATTTATCATCAATATGATCAAACCCGATAGTTGCCGAAGCGATTAACTTAACCCTTGATCCTTCAAGGAGTTCTTTATTGCATATAGTACGTGTACGGATAATAAGTACATCAGCGTTTTTGACAATACCGGGTGATATTTCCTTTCCCGGAAGGTACACAACATCGGCGTAAGGTTCGAGAATACCTTTTAGAAACGGAATATTTTCGTCAGCAACAATTCTCATTTAATAAATTTATTTGAACCGTTTTTTCTCACTCCAGAGTCCCAGTGCGGGATTTGGTATATAGAATATTTGTTCACCGTTAATTTTGTTAATACCCATCTGCAATTTTTCCGGTGGATATTTTTTAAGCATATTTTTTAAATTAGCGAATTCAAAATTTGCTTTCTCAATTTCTTCACGGTTTAAACCACCGGGGCAATAGGTGATCTTAAACCTGTTTTCGGATGAGCCGTGTATTAAATGGGCAGCAGCACTAAGATTATTGTTCAAATCCTTATTCTTTTTCACCATGTCAAGTGTATGTTTTGTCCCCCGGTATCCATATTTTCGTATAAGACGGTCAATCTCAGGGTCTTCACCAAAGGTATTAACCCCAGGAGCAAGAATAATAAGTTCGCTATTATCAGCCATTGCCATCCGTGTGCGGTAAATAGCTTTATTACCCAGCCAGGTACTTTCAAATTCTGCCGGGTCAAGGTATACTACTGCTTTTTTCAGAGGTTTGTCCATGAGGGTAAAGTTCTTTTTCATGGAAAGTCCGGCTGCTTCATAAAAGCATACCTTATCATCACCGATAAATAATCCAATGACTCCCTCGTTCCCTTTGTCATCATTCCCGATTACAGTTAGGATATATAATATTTTTGGCAGCAGATGAGAGAAGGATCTATCCGCTTCGTTTAGCAAAGCCCTTACAGGATTATCAGCCCTTCCCATAATTGTTTCCATATCGCAAACAGCGCCAAGGAAATGACTTTTATTAATTCCTTTCGGACCTCCAGTACCTATAAATATATTTTTATTAAAGTTTGCCATACCTGCTACTTCGTGTGGCACAACCTGTCCGATACTGATGATCATGTTGTGACCACTATCTCTGAGCAGACGGTTTACCTGTGCTTCCCATGGGTAGTTTACTTTTCCATCAGAAATATCATTTAGAAACTCTCCGGGTAGTGTTCCCAGTGTAATTACATCATTACGCCAGTCGTGCACCCTGAACAGATCAAAAGGAATATCTCCAAACATAGATCTGATATCCGGTTTGGTCATTGGCGCATGTGTACCCAGGGCAGGGAGAATATCTGTCAGGTTATTACCATAGAATTTATATATCATTTGGGTGATCTCACCCGCCCTTGAGTGTATACGGGTTTTGTCAGGAGGGATGGCCAGTACCCTTTTTTGCGGTCCCAGACTATACAATGCCTTATAGAGTAAGTCATTGATATCTTTTGATTCCAGGATTTTATTTTCAGATGCTTGCTTGGAAAAAAACATATTGTTTATGTATTGGATTTCAGATTTTCAGTTACTTCACAAATCGTTAATCGGTGTTCCTTGTTCATTATTCATTTTTTTGAGTTTATTGAATGACTTCATATTGTTTCCCATGAAGGATGTTCCGGCAGCCCTTTATTGAAATCATTAAGGAGTTGATTTTCATATTCACCCGCGTATGTTCCATTAAAAAACCGGTCCAATCCTTCATTTTGTAATTTTTTCCATGATTCCTCTTCTTTCCCCGGAATAACCGGGTAAAACAGCACATCATTATGCCGGGCGGCGTTCAGATCACCAGGAGCGTCACCTATCATAAGTATTTTATCTTTAGGATATTTATTTACTGTGGCAAGGGCCAGGTGTTCGGTTTTTGTACCATATTCCTGTCCGGCAATTACCCTTACATATTTTGTGATTTCATGTTCATCCCATTCTCTTTTCAGTGCTTCAACCGGGGTTTGTGAAACTACGATGCTATCGGCATATTCACCGATCTTGGAAAGCGTTTCCGGAACTGCTGGGAAAGGAGGGAGGTCTTTGAGCCATTGGCCGATCTCTTTGTTTATTGTTTGTGACCAATCCAATACGAGGTCAATGACAGGATCTTTATACTTTTTTGCATATTCTTCAAGTGCCGGGTTACCCAGCTTGCTTTCCTGTTGTGTCCATTTCTTCAGGGGCGAAAGGTCGGGGACACGGAAATCACGTTCCTGTACTTCTTTTCGTTCCCGCAGAAGATCAAATGTATGCAGCAGGGCAAGGAAACGGTTTATTCCGCGAGTTTGTGAATAAAGGTTAGTGAATTCCCACGTCTCTCTTGCTATCCTGGCAATAGGGAAAAGTCCGAAAAACCGGATTACATTGGGGCAAAAAAATTCTTTCTGTTTTGGTTCCATAGAGTCAAATACACAGCCGTCGGAATCGATGCCGACGAAAAAATCTTTTGTTGGTTTTAACTCTGTAAGTTCCTCTTGAAAATTCATTTATTCAACTTTAAGGTTTTATGTTAAGCATAGTAAGTGTATGGATTTTGCGAACGAAGTGAAGCAATCTTTTATGACTTTTCAGAAATCTCATAATTATCCTTTCAGTGTTCCCTTTAAATATTCAGTCTATCCATACGCTTCTGGCAAATACTCTTTCAACTGTTTTTCCGCAAATATTGGTTTAAACTTTGTAAACCGTTGTAATCCGTTTTCCATTGGCACTTCGGGCCATTTATTGCCGGTAAGGGGGCGAACATAACGGATAAATTCATCGGTCACATCTGTTCTGCCGGAAGTTATCCATTTTTCCGGAAAAGTACGTTCGGAAAGAGCCACTTTATCTAATGGTACTTTATCATACCTTACAGAATATTGTTCTCCCGGATTACGCAAAATAGTTGCCATCCAGCCGTTGCCTTCATTTATTGCCAGCTCAACTGCTTTTTGTCCCACCCTGTATGCTTCATCAATATCAATTGTTGAAGCATATATAGCTGTGGCACGTTGATCTGTTCCCATAACCTGCCCCCGTGCCGAGCCTCTTGCCTTTAATCCTTTTTCATTTAGACGGTTTATTATATTCTGGTAAACAGATATTTGGCTGGAGCCAAATGATGTATGTCCGAAAGAATCTTTTACCTCTCCGATATCATCAACATCGAATCCTTCACTTACAACAACCAGGCAGTGCCTGTCAGTTTTCAGCCGGTCGTTAATTCTGTCAGCCATTTCTTCCATTGTGATTTTTGATTCCGCCAGGTAGATTTGCAACGGGAAATTACGATTTGGATCAGCCAGTCGTGCTGCAGCAGGGATGAATCCGATTTTTCTGCCCATAGCCTGTATTACCAGTACCGGATCAGTAGGTGATGATCCACGGTTTTCTTCCATAGCATTCTGGATAATGTGCGACCAGTATCTGGCAACACTTCCATATCCGGGAGTGTGATCTATTAGCTTGAATTCCTGGTCACCCACATCGTTATCTATAGTTTTCGGGACTCCTGTGGCAATCACTTCTAATCCTTTTTTCCTGCATATCTCACTTACTTTAAAAGCAGTATGCTGACTGTCATTTCCGCCGATATAGAAAAAATATCCAATATTATGAGCACGGAATACTTCTACGATCCTTGATAAATCATTTGCCTGGTGATCCTTTAATTTATAGCGGCATGTTCCGATACTACCGGCTGATGGTGTATTTTCCAGCAGTTTAATTTCTTTTTGATCCTGTGAGGAGAGGTTTAATAATTCCTCTTTAAGAACACCTTCTATCCCATGCCACCCTGCATAAATAGTTCCAAATATTTCAGGATATTCAGAGCAGGTTTCAATAATTCCTCTGAGAGAATTATTTATTACGGGTGATGGTCCGCCGGATTGAGCTATGATAACATTTTTTTTCATAAAATATTCGATTTTTCAGGATAATACATAATTATACTGGAATACTGGAATATTGGAATACTGGAATGTTGTGTAATCCAGCGTTCCATCTTTCCATCTTTCCATTTTTCCATTCTTTGTTATACTCCTCCAAATGCGCTATACCCGCCATCAACCGGGAGTATAATGCCGGTAATAAATCCGGATAATTCTGACAATAGAAATAAAGTAGCTCCCTGAAGATCATCCGGTTGTCCAAACTTACCCATAGGTGTATTGTTAACTATTTTTCTCCCCCTGGCAGAATAATCCCCGGTTTTTTCATCCATTACAAGAAACCTGTTCTGATCGGTTAAGAAAAACCCAGGTGCAATGGCATTAACACGGATCCCGGCTTTTGCCAGATGAACAGCAAGCCATTGTGTAAAGTTATTTATTGATGCTTTTGCAGCAGAGTAGGCAGGTATCTTGGTCAGGGGTTTAAATGAATTCATTGATGAAATATTAAGAATTACTCCTTGTTTACGTTTTGCCATTTCCCTGCCAAACACTTTTGTAGGGATAACTGTTCCAAGGAAGTTAAGTGAAAATACTTTTTCAAATCCTTCAGTAGGAAGTCCGAAAAAAGAATCTTCTATTTCAGGGAATGATTCTTCAGTCAGTTCTTCCAGTTTGGTAGTAGCTTCCGGGGCGTTACCACCGGCGCCGTTTATCAGGAAATCAACCGGACCGAGTTCTTTTATGATCTGGTAATGAGCTTTTTCCAGTGATTTACTATTCAGTACATTAGCTTTGAGTCCGATAATTTTTGTTCCTGTTTCGGAAGAAAGTTTGCCGGCACTTTCTTTTGCTTTATCCAGATCGATATCCAGGATAGCAGTTTTTATGCCTGCTGATCCCAGCGCATAAACTAATGCAGTTCCAATAACACCGGCACCGCCGGTAATTACGCCAACTTTGTTTTTAAGATCATCAAATGTGTTATTCATAATACCCTTCCTTGTTTAATTCGAATTCCAAATAGTCATTAACATTTTCTTTGGTTATGATGTCCAGCGGCATAAGATTATTTTTCCTGATTTGCTTCTCAAACACAATATGGTGGAAAAGAGCATAAATACCTCTGAATGCCTGTTCCCTGGGTTTTTGACAGATAAGGAAATCAATAATTCTCTTTTTGAGAAAAGCTATATTGTCATTTGTCAGGTCGTAACCAATAAGAGTTATTTGACCCTTTCTTTTATGGTTCAGGTAATTAGCAATAATATGGACAGAGGAGGTGGCAAATATTCCTGAAATATCAGTATCGGGAACTTCAAGCAGTGAATCCATGTTATTCATGTTTTCGGAAGAGATGTTCAAAACATGAAGTAGTTTGCCGTGAGTATTATTACGAAAATAGGTTTTGAAACCTTTCTCTCTTTCCCTGGTATGGTGTATGTTTTCATGTTCTGTTCCAATATTAACGATCACAATAGTCCCTTTTGATAAACAACTGAATTCCATCAGTTTTGCAGCAAGCATACCACTCCGGTAAGAATTCTGACCAAAGAAGCTCAGGTTATTTGCCTTGTTAAGCTTTGAGTCAATAAACACATAAGGTATTTTGAGGTTGTCAAGTTTTTTGATAAAATCAGAAGCTTGTTTTGAAAAAACAGGAGCCAGTAAGACTCCATCCGGGTGATTGTTTAATACATCTCTGGTTTTTTTCTCAAAGGAATCCGGCAAATATTGATTGAACAGGGAATAACTGGTTGTTACACCATAATCAGCGATTTCCTTTTCAGCTTTTATTATCCCTTCAAGAGGTTCTTTCCAATACATGTTTTCAGGTGTATGAAAAGGAATCAGGCAAACAAGTCTGGGCTTTTTCTTTGATGCAAGCACCCGTGCCACAAAGTTTGGTTTGTATTTGGTTTTATCCATAACATCAAGGATCTTTTTCATAGTCTTTTTTGAAACCTCTCCCCGGTTATGGATTACCCTGTCCACTGTACCGATGGATACATCAGCAAGCCTGGCAATTTCTTTTATACCTGTTCTTTTATTGGAGTTGATAATGTTTAATTTATTTATTCAGTGTCAAATTTAATTAAAAAAATTGAATTAACGTGTACGTACACGGAAATATTTGTAAAATAAAAAAATAAAGAGTAGTGATGAAGTGTTTCGGGATACAGGTAATGAGATGTTAGCTTTGCTTAGGACTATTCTTCTTCAGGGATCATTTCAAAAGGAATAATTATCATAGATTGGTAATCATCTCCGCAGTCTTTCATATCAAAATCATCCTCTTCGTAATACCATTTGATTTCGACTTTTTTATCGTTTCGAATAATCTCTTCCATTTTTCTGAAAATTGCTAACAAAACTTTTGAAGAACTGGTATTGAAATATTCCAGTTGAATTCTAACTTCTGTGTAATCCAACGGATCTTTGACATAATCATCAAGCCAGGCAAGAAAAGGAGCATAAAAACTACTGTGGTTTTCAGGGATGGATTTCCCGCTTATAACAAGAAGTTTCTTATCCCAATCAAAACTAATCGTAGGAGTTTTTTGTGTTCCTTCAATTAAATAAGGTTCTTTTTCCATTTGAAATAAGATACTATTAAGAATGAACTTAAAATAGAAAAGATAAATATATTAATTATTTTTTATTTTTGGAAGTTTTTTAGACTCAATTCTGGATTGAACTTCATATTCCCATTTGCATTTTTGAGAACAAAACACTTTAGGACTGCTAAAAGCACTGTCAATGAGATATAACCTCATATAATAGATTTTTTTACCGCACCATGAACAATTTGTAATCATTTTTCTCAATGTGCCTCGATGAATAATTCGTTAGAACAAAGAGCTGCTCAGGTGTAAAAATAATGATATTTTACCTTGTTGAAATAAGTTTAATGTCCTATTAGGTGAATAGCATTTTTTGTTAGATGAAATAGTAAAAAGTAAGTATGAAAAAGGAAGAATGAAAAGACAGAAGGCAAAAGTGAAGATGCTGATCGGTTGATTGGTTAATTTGTTAATTAGTAATGTACAAACTGTCACCTCATGGAATTCTTATCTGCCGACTGTGAACTGTCGATTTATTAGTTATGTATAAATAAGCCATGATGAATTCCTCATAATAATTACTTGATTTCTATGTTCGTTGACCGGTATGAATAAACGGGGTCTTTTTCTTTTCCGGGCTCTTCAACATCAAGGGATTTGAATAATGCTCCGTGTACATCATCAAGGACGATAGCTGTCCTGTAGTCTTCTTCCATACATCTGAGGGTTACATTATCAAATGTTATATCTTCAGCATGTCTGATATAGAAACCCCAGGCAGGTAATTCTCTGAACATCGAAAACTCGGGATACTTGTCAGCCAGTTCCGGAACTTTATCCAGTTCATCCAGACCTATTTTGGCATAATATGGATTTCCGCCACCGGGGTAAACTATTTCAATGTTTTTTAGTTTTATATTAGTAATGGAAACATCCGGCATACCAACAATAGAAGCAGGTGAGATATTACGCGGATTATCTTCAACAGGACCTTCATAGTTATATCCGGCATCAGCTTTGCCGGCAGGAACCTCAGCATGAAGATTAGAGATGCTAATATTGTTCATCCTACCCTTAAGACCTTTTCTTCTTTCTCCGATACGCAGGAAAATAACATTCCCTGTATTTATAGACCGTAAGCTGTCAATCACTATATCCTCCACAAATCCACCATCAACTGCAGCAAAAGTTATTGCTGACCTGTAGGTATTATATACAGTATTATTGACTATTTTTACATTCCTGAAGCCACCCCTTGATGCTGTGCCGAATTTGATACCATTGGCACTGGTCCGTACAGTATTATTATAAATATATACATTCTGACAAACGAATTCATCACTGTGTGATTTCAGGCATATTCCATCATCTGCAGCATCAATATTGCAATTTCTTACAATTACGCTATCACAATCAACTATGTCCACACCGTCATTATTCCAATAGGATTTGCTGTCAACTAAAAGGTCTTCAACAACCAGGTTGACGCACTGGTCATATTGCTGATTCCAGCTTGCCGGATCTTTCAGCATTATACCCTGTATATGAACATTCCTGCATCCTTTGAAATAAATGTTCTGGGGGCGGATTCCTTCCCTGGGACGGTCGTATAACAGTCCGCTGGGATCTTTGATTATACCCTTGTGTATCATTGAAAGGATATTATTAGCAACAAGGTAACCCCTGCCGTCTATAACTCCTTTACCTGTTATACCTATATTTTCCTGGTCATGGGCAAAAATAAGAGCCATCCAGTATCCTATTCGTTCATAATCGAATGGATTGTCGGAACCAACAAGTATAGCTCCTTCCTCCAGGTGTATTGTGACATTTGATTTTATATGGATTGTCCCGGTAAGATAGCGCCCGACATAAAATACAAGTCTTCCACCTCCATTTTCATGAATATAGTCAATACCTTTTTGGATTGAAGTTGTATTTAATGTTGTGCCATTTGATTCAATTCCAAAAAGCGAGGCCTTATAATCTTGTGAGTATAAGTTAATTGAAAAAACAAATAATATAATCAGAAATGCTTTGCCTGGTTTCATAATTTTGGTTTTTAGATTTTAAATTTTATTAGGTTCAAAAGACATCCAATGTGGATAGTTTTTCGATTTTGGTTTTTTTCCATAAAACAGATCATCCAGTTTTACTGCAATTTGTCTGAAAATAAAGTTTTGCCTGACGGCTGTACGAATTACCTTGTGTAATAAATTATCAGGATGAGAATACGGACAGGAAATGACACATTTCCCACAGTCAGTACCCGCCTGACACCAGTATGTATAGCAAGCTTCGGAGTTTATTTGCCATCTTAGAGTGCCGGAAATTTGTCTCCTTTCTCCTTTTGGTATTGCCTGAGCGGGGCATAAGACAGCACATTTTATGCAATGATTACAAAAATCCAGTACGGACAGATCATTTTTTTTCTGATTCTTAATAAGTGGGATATTTGTTGTTACAACTGCTATTCTTACCCTGGTACCGTGTTTTGGTGTTATAAGCAATCCCATGCGACCTATTTCTCCTAATCCGGCATCTCTTGCTACAAGAGGGCAAATCAACTCATAATTTGCATCGATATGAGCCATGGCATCATAACCTAATTCTCTGATAAAATGAGCTATCTGTATTGCTATCGCTCCTGTGGATAAATATTTTTGTGCCGATTCCATTACTGTTGGCGCAGCGGGGGCAGCAGACATCATATCATAGTCCATTTCAACAGTAAAAGCAATTGCAAAGCGATGGTGGTTGTGAATGGTTTTCCCATAACGGTCTCCCCTGCCGGCAACTGTATATAAATGGTAGTCTTGTAGCTCTGTAATGCCTGCATCTAAAGCGCCAAGCTTTTTTGCCCATGACTTAATGTATTTTGTAAGAGTTTCAGGATCTATGTTTTGTTTTTTCGTGGATTTTTGTCCGTTTACTCCGGCAGCTAAATAGCCTACTGTGGCGAAGCTTGCTTCAGCAGAGGCAAATCCATATGTATGAGCATATTTGGTTTGCAGAGATAGTAACCCCGGTTCTTTTCTGAATTTATTATCAGGTTTTATATGTTCAGGGTGTTGCTTATAATAGTCACTAAAGAATAAAGTTTCTTTCAAAAGTTCTCTTCTCGAAAACATTGTAGTACGTTCATCAATTCCCCGAACAGGAGTCCCTGTTGGTTTAGGTGGTTTTCCTTTCAAAGGCAAAATAAATAAAATAAATAATGCGAGAATTAAACCCGCAAGAAGAAGTGATACTATTGTAAAGAACGGAAATACAAGTAGCAGGAAAAAAGGTGTAATCAGAATAATTGCAGTAACCAGTAAAATTAATGCAGCTCTTTTCTCTTTCTCACAGATTGAAATAATTATGGCTGCAAGAAATACTACAGTCAGGATAATTCCGAAAAGGATCAGAATATTTTGTAACATGTAATGGGTATCAATTTTTTCGAAAATACAAAAAATGATTGTTTTTGCAACTTTTCTAAATATTAATCGTCTATTTATTATGGAATGATTATTGTAGAAAATTGAAGTTAATAAATAATAATTTAGAACTAT
>JAGGXD010000091.1 GCA_021163295.1 Bacteroidales bacterium | reverse complement strand
TTTGGGTTGTGTTGATGGAAAATATGGCGATGTGCCAGTTAAATATATTGGATTAAATGAATTCATCATAAACAAGCGGACAACAGGAAGAAAAAAAGATCTATCAGATTTAGAAGCACTTGGTAAAGATTAAAAAGGAAATATCTCAGATATCTACCTGATAATTGAATCGTAAATGCTCTGTAGAATATTACTTCTGATATTCAGATCGTATATCTTACTGTTTTCTCTGGTGGGATAAACACGGTTTGACATAAATATATACAAAAGGTTTTCTTCGGGATCAGCCCATGTGAAAATGCCGGTAAAACCCGAATGACCAAAACTGGAAGGACCGGCGCCAGGTGCAGGATAATTTTCCTCCGGTGCCAACTCATCATTATTTAAAAGCGGCTTATCAAATCCAAGTCCCCTGCGATTATTATTTTCAGGGAACTGGCATCGTGTAAATTCCTTCATGGCTGAGTCTGAAAAATATTGCTCTCCTCCATATGAACCCATATTAAGATACATCTGCATAACTTTTACCAGGTCGTTTGCTGTGGCAAAAAGACCCGCATTACCTGAAACACCTCCCATCATTATCGCTCCTTCATCATGCACCTGTCCGTGTATTTGCTGCTTTCTGAAAAAGGTGTCATTCTCTGTTGGTATAATATTGGAATTATTGAATGTATTAACCGGGTTGTAAGTTATTGTATATGCACCTAATGGATGATAAAAATTACTATCAAGGTAACTTTCATAATTTTCACCTGTCAGATTTTCTAGCATTTCAGGATAAATGTAATTAGCGAGACCTGAATAAATATATTCCTTTTTTCCCAAAAGGTCGGACTTGCGAATAGTTCTGTAAATCTTTTTCTTATATGTCCTGCGGAGATACAGATCAGGTGCAACTTTAACCGAGTACTGTTTCGAAGGGATGTTCTTAAATGTAAACCACTTAAAATTACCCTGTTTATTTACCGTGTTTTTCCAGTAAGGGATCCATGGTATCAGTTGCCCCTGGTGAGCAAGTATGTCACGAAACAAAATATCCGATTTGTTTGAATTTCTGAAATCTTCCCAGTAAAAACTAAAAGGTTTGTCTATATCTATCTTACCTTCATCATATAGTTTAATAAGTGCCGGTAATGGTCCCGTGATCTTTGTTACTGAAGCCAGATCGTACAGGTTTTCTTTTTTTACAGGTATATCTTTTCTGTATGTGTGATAACCATATGTTTTATGAAATATTACAGACCCGTTGCGGGCTACAAGAACCTGGCATCCGGGAAATGCTTTTTCCCTGATCCCTGAAAGTGCTATTGAATCAATTTTCTCCCGGAGGTTTTTAATATCAATACCTGCATATCCGGGAAATGAGTATTTCAGCCTGATGTTTCCGGTTGTATTTATTCCGTTACCCTGTTTAAATTCCGGGTTTACATTAACCGGTAACCGTCCTCTGGCACCGGTAGCTCCAAAAATAATCTGACTGCTTATCTTGTGGAAGAGTTGATTTTCCTGGTAGGTGATAATAATTGCTTTTGCTTTTTCAAGTCCGTTCAGTTTATCCAGCGAGTATGGGTTTCCGAAAATCGTCAGGATTACATTTTTCTTTAATAATACCTGATCCAGAAAATCTTTTGTATCATCGGTAATTTCAAAGTTTCCGCTTGTATCCTGGTTTAAATTTCCAAGACCTACAATAACCAGGTTGAATGAGTCAAGCTTCCGAAGGATTTCTTTCTGCTGTTTTTCGGTTGCTTTTTCTGTCCGGTTAAAATTTATTATTCGTGTATATTTACTGCAGGTTTGTTGAAATTCAGTCAAATGTTCACTCCCGATAAAAAGTGTTGCAATTTTTGTTGTATCAAGTCTTTTTACAGGGATAATATGGTCTTTATTTTTTAGTAACGTGATCGAATTTTCAACCAGCTTATAATTCAACACTTTAGTTGATACTGAATTCAGGTCATTTACGATGTTTTCCATTTTTATCGGAACATATCTATTAAGTCCCGCCAATTCCTTGTATTCGAGCATCTTTCTACATCTATTATCAATATCTTCCCTGGTTATCAAATTATTTGCGACAGCCTTTTTTATTTCATTAATAGTGGTATGTACATCCTCAGAGAATAGTAGCAGGTTATTATTAGTATCAGTAACCTGGATCAGATTTAAATGTACACCCATTCTTTTGTTTTGTTCTGCAATCTCAATTCCCATTTGATAGATGAGCGAATCATCCTGAATAGCTTCCAGGCTCATCTGAGAAGGGAATTCAATTATATTGTTGAGTCGCAAACCGTATCCGCTTTTAGCATCGGTTGCAATAAGCAGTGGTACGGAAGATTGTGACTGGTAAAAATTTGTTAGTTCAGCTTGCTTTATAGGTTTCCCCGGGAAGAAAATTAGACCTCCGATTTTGTGTTTTCTTATAAGATCGGTTATTTCTACTTCGTGTTCAATGCCTTTGCCAGAGTGTGCATAAACCATTATTGACTGGGCAATTCTTTCGTCAAATGACAGGGTATGCAGGATTGAATCGGACCATGATATAATTGTATCGGGAAGCGGTGATATAGGTGAAATTTGTTTTTGTGGAAATAACGGATTTATTGAAAATACCAGAAGGAATAATATAAAGGGGAGAGTCCTTTTCATATTAACGATTTTTGATTTAAGAAGGTTATTTCTATTTGTCTTTATCGTAAGATAGTATAGCTTTCCTGACGGAGCCATGTTTCAGAAGAAGATTCTTAGCTTTTCTTCTACTGATATTCAATTCTTCCATGATCATTTTGGTACCACGATCAACCAGTTTTTTATTTGTTAACTGCATATCCACCATTTTATTCCCCCGGATATGTCCCATTTTTATCATGGTAGCGGTTGTAATCATATTAAGTACCAATTTTTGGGCTGTACCGGATTTCATACGTGTGCTTCCGGTAACAAATTCCGGTCCTACAATCGCTACAATTGGTATTTCTGCCTCTTTTTCCAAATTTGAACCCGGATTACATGTAATACAGGCAGTAAGTAACCCGTTTTTTCGTGCTTCTTTCACTCCGCCAATTACATATGGTGTCTGCCCGGAAGCAGCTATCCCGACAACAGTGTCCTTATCGTTAATCACATGTTTTTGAAGATCTTTCCATGCCTGGTCATAATCATCTTCTGCTGATTCAACGGCTTTCCTTATTGCAGCATCCCCACCGGCGATCATTCCTATTACTACATCATATGGCACTCCAAATGTTGGTGGTATTTCCGAAGCATCAAGGATACCAAGCCGCCCGCTTGTTCCAGCTCCTATATAGAATAACCGACCTCCATCCCTGAGCCGGTCAACAACCTTTTTTACAAGGATTTCGATTTTGGGAATTACCTTATTAACAGCAGTGATCACAATTTGATCCTCCTTATTTATACCAACCAGCAACTCATTGATAGTCATCTCCTCAAGGTTGCGGTCTGATGATGATTCGGTAACATTCATAGTAACACTATATTCTAATTCAAAAAAAATACAAATAACAAAAGTAGGAAAAAGGTTTCTTTTTTACCTTAATTCTTCCAATCTTTGATTCACAAAAAAATTGAGATTGTGGTAAGCAAACAAAAAGAAAAGAAGCTGGTTGACCTGTTTGAGAAGTGGTCGGGTGAAGCTGCTCAGCGTATTATAGCATTGCCAAGGTCTGGCTCTGACAGGGAATATTACAGGATTGTTGGTATCGATAAGAAAGCTATTGCAGCTTATAACCCGGATAAGAAGGAAAATGAGGCGTTCGTTAGTTTTTCCAGACATTTTGGTTCTGAAAATCTTCCTGTTCCGGAAATATATGCAGTGAGAGAAGACGATGGTGTATATCTCCTTCAGGATTTGGGTGATACAACGCTTTACTCCTTTCTTCTGGAGCAAAGAATAAATAATGATTTCCCTGATAAGCTGGTGGTTACTTATAAAAAGGTTTTATCGTGGCTCGTAAAATTTCAGATAAAGGGTGGGAAAGGGCTGGATTTTACAAAATGTTACCCCAGGGATGGTTTTGACTTACAATCCATGAAATGGGATATGCATTATTTCAAGTATTATTTTCTGAAACTGGCCAAAATACCTTTTAATGAACAATTGCTTGAAGACGACTTTGAGACATTTGCAAATTTTCTTCTGGAAACAGATCGTGACTATTTTCTTTACCGGGATTTTCAATCACGGAATGTAATGCTTATTGATAAAGAACCGTTTTTTATTGATTACCAGGGTGGCAGGAAAGGAGCTTTGCAATATGATCTGGCATCTTTATTATATGATGCTAAAGCCGATATACCGGCAGATACGAGAAAACAATTATTATTGCACTATATAGAGGAGCTTCAGAAAGAAATTGAATTTGATACCGGTAAATTCATCTCTTATTATTGGGGTTACGTCTATATCCGGATTATGCAGGCATTGGGAGCATATGGTTTCCGGGGATTTTACGAGCGAAAAGAACATTTTTTGCAAAGCATTCCATTTGCCATAAGCAATCTTGAATATTTACTAAACAATGTTGAGCTGCCGGTAAAGTTGCCTGCTCTTACAGATGCTTTCCACAGATTAACCAAATCGGGAAAACTCAGAAAAATCGCCGATACAGGGAAACAACTTACTGTGAGAGTTAACAGCTTTTCATATAAAAGAAATATCCCTGTTGATGAATCAGGACATGGCGGAGGCTTTGTATTTGATTGCAGGGCTGTTGAAAATCCGGGGCGGCATAAAGAATTTCGTGAACTTACAGGAAAAGATAAGAAAGTAAAGGAGTTCCTTGAGGCTGATAAAAGCATGAAGAGATTTTTGCACGATTCCTTTAGTTTGGTTGACCAGTCGGTTGAAAATTACCTGCAGAGAGGATTTACACATCTTATGATAAGTTTTGGATGCACAGGGGGGCGCCATCGTTCAGTATATGCGGCTGAGAAATTAATGCAATATCTAAAAGAGAAATACAATGTACGAGTTACTCTCAGACACCGGGAACAGGAGTTTTTGGAGATAACCAGTAACCAGTAACAAGTAACATGAAAGCAATTATTTTTGCAGCGGGACTGGGAACCCGTTTAAAGGATATTACTGATGATAAACCTAAGGCTCTTGTTGAGGTTAATGGTGTTTCATTGCTTGAGATTGCTTTAAGAAAGATGAAATATTTTGGTTTCAAGGATGTAATAGTAAATATCCATCATCAATCAGAGCAGATAGAAACATTTATTAATAATCTGAGATATGATGATTTAAGGATTACAGTATCTGACGAGAGTTCTAAACTTCTGGGAACCGGTAGCGGAATAAAGAAAGCGTCCGGTTTTTTCAGTGGAGAGGAGGCTTTTCTGGCATATAATGTTGATGTTATCACCAACCTTGATCTTGGTGAATTTTACAGGAAGCATATTACATCAGGTGCACTGGCAACTCTTGCTGTGAGGAAAAGGAATACATCGCGGTATTTACTCGTGGATGATAAAAATATACTTTGTGGTTGGTGTAATGAAAATACGGGGGAACGAATTATCTCAAGGGATAAACCTGAAAAACTAACTTCAGTGGCTTTTTCAGGTGTTCATATTATCAGCACAAAACTTCCCGGGCTTATAACTGAAGATGGATACTGCAATATCATTGATGTTTACCTGAGACTTGCCTCTGATAATGATATCCTTACAATTGAGCACAATAATGATTTTTGGTTTGATATAGGAAAACCGGAACAGGTTAAGGAAGTTTCTCTGTTTCTTGAGAAAAATAAAGATGCACTACAACCTGAATTATAGATGTTTTATATGTTAAAACTGATATAGGAAGATTGACAAGAGTCTGTCTATAATGTAAGAATAATAGAAATATTTTGAATATCGAACAAGGATTACCTTCGGTGAGATCGCCCCGATAATCGGGGCTAAGTTAACGATTTTAGATTTCAGATTTTCAGCTACTTCGCAAATCGTTAATCGGTGTTCCTTGTTCTTAAATCAATTTATACTTACTTTATGAACAAACACTAACTATGATGGATTACAAGGCGATGGTTATTATGGATCTGGATGGTACAATTCTTCCACGTAATGGAAAGATTGATGAGCGGGATATTGAGGTAATTGGTATGCTGGAGAAGGAAAAAGTATGCAG
>JAGGXD010000259.1 GCA_021163295.1 Bacteroidales bacterium | reverse complement strand
TGAACACGATATTAAATTAGAGGATTCATACTTCCGGTTCAATCCCGCAAAACATCCTGATGTAGAGGTTATTGATCTAAGGTAGGAGAAGAAGTAAGTAGTAAGAAGTAAATAGTAAATAGAAAAAAAAGAAAGAGAATAAAGAAAATTATGAAAGTTTATTTGTTGATTTGTTGATAAGTTTATTTGTAAGATTTGTAATGATAAACATTTCAACTTATAAACTCCTAAACTTATACACTTATAAACTCTTCAACATTTCTAATTTTTAATTTTTAATTTTTAATTTCCTCTTTAGGATACACTATACGCAGATGATGAATATTAATCAGTTGCTTCTTAAAAGTTTCCTTTATCAGTTTTATATCATTGAATGTAATGGGGGCTTCTGTAAATTGCTCGTCCTCGATCTGTTGCCTGATAATATCTTCAACCAGGTCATTTATACTATCTTCTGTATATGCTTTCAGGCTACGTGAAGCTGCTTCAACCGAATCTGCCATCATCAGTATAGCTGTTTCTTTTGTTGAAGGTTTTGGACCGGGATAGGTAAATTTCTCTTCTTCTGTAACATTATGAGGGTACTTTCTGATATATGACCGGTAAAAATAGTGAGCTTTTGTTGTACCATGATGAGTGCGGATAAAATCTATAACTTGTTTTGGAAGATTATTTTTTCTTGCAAGTTCAACTCCTTTCTCCACATGATTGATAATAATCTCTGCGCTTTCACTAAGCTCCATTCTTTCGTGTGGATTAAAGCTATCAGCTTGATTTTCAGTAAAATACTCATGCCTGTACATTTTCCCAATATCGTGATACAAAGCACCGGTCCTGAGTAACAATGCATTACCCCCTATTACACGGGCTGCTGCTTCAGCAAGGTTGGCAACCTGCATGGAATGCTGGAAGGTTCCCGGTGCTTTTGTTCCTAACTTACGTAATAACGGTTGATTTGTATCTGAGAGTTCAAGGAGCGTGGCATCAGATAAGAAACCAAATAGTTTCTCAAAGATATATATTGAAGGAAGAGTTAAGAGGATTAATGCTGAATTTCCGGCAAACCAGGCATAATTGATCCATTCAAGATTTCTTATGTTGGTTTCTTGTATTATACCTATGCCTGCATATACCAACCCATAACTAAGAAAAACCAGTAAAGCAGACAGGAAAAACTGGCCCCTCTGATAAGTATTGGTAAGACTGAAAATAGCAACAATCCCTGCAATAACATTAAGAAAAACAAATTCAAAAGGATTTGGCACAAAAAAGCCAACCACAAGAATGATTACCAAATGAATAAAGAGAGCAAGACGCGCATCATAAAACGTAAGGATAATAATAGGCACAAAAACAAAAGGAATAAAATAGAAACTAACCGCACCTGTTTTGTGAACAATACTTGAAATAAAAACAAAAAGAATCACAAGTAACAGTATAAATAATGTACGTGTATTGCTATCAAGGATTTCGCTTCTAAAATGTAGTAAGAACAGGTATAGCATCAGAATTGATGCAATCACTAACAAAGAACTTCCCAGTATTTTAAGGTAATAGTTTGATGCAGATCCCAACTGTGATTCGTGTTCCTGTCGTAAGGATTCCAATATTCTGAATTTCGAATTACTAACAACTTCGCCTTTCGAGATAATCAACTGGTTAGCCTGAACCATGCCCAGGGTAACTGATATCTCATTTACCAGACTCTCTTTTACTTTTGTTGATGTTTCTTCATCATAAAACAAATTCGGTCTTACAAAATTTGATAAATTCAGTTCATCAAAAAATACAATATCCTCAGGATTATTTCCCTCCTCCTCCATACCCTTGAATGCATTGAGCTCACTTACAATATATTCGTAGGCCCCCTTAAGTGTGAATACATCTGTATATTCAGTTTGTTCTGCTATATTGCCCTTTAGAATAACAATAAATCTTCCTTCATTTCTTACCCTCTCAAGGATATCACTCACCTCAACAATTCCCCTTGAATATAAATGTTCCAATACTTCTGTTGAAAAGGATAGATACCTGTCTTTGTTCAGTTCCAGGATATGGAATTTGTTTGTTCCTGACCTTTCATCCGCATTATTGTACCTCGCAAGATAATTCGTCCATTTCTGGTCAAATACTTTCAGAAATTCATTTATCCTGGTCTCAACAACAGAACTATCATAGCGAAAATATGGGTTAAAATCCCCAAGAATACTGTCTCTTTCTGCATTTAACCGGCTTTCCGACTTGTAAATCGGAAAATCATAATTAGCATACAGATCTTCATGCATCCATGGCTTCCCTTTCTGATATTCATATCGAAATTTACCTTCCCTTGGGAAAAAGAATGTTACTATGATAATGGTTATTAAGAAAAGTCCGGCCTGGAAAATTTTCTTTTTGTTTTTTTTGAAAAAAATAAAAAACTTTCTCATAAGATATTAAATTAAACACTTGAAGAGCATCAAAACAAATATTGTAATCCGTTTAAAACATTAATGAACAAAGGTAAAATAAATAACCAGATCATGGCTAACCTGGTTTTATTGAATTGGTTAATTGGCAGATTGGTCAATTGGTTAATTTGTTAATTTCTAATTTTTAATTTCTAATTTTTAATTGGTAATTGGTAATTGGTAATTGGTAATTGGTAATTGGTAAAGAGGTTCAAGATGCTGGGTGCTGGGTACTAGGTGCTGGGTAAATCCTTAATATTTTTTACCTTTGATCAAATAATTTCTTATACACAAAAGTCCGGATTATGAATTTTGGCATATCAGAGTTTAGTATTGTCCCTGTACGGAAAGACCCTTCCCATCGTACTGAAATGTTAACGCAGATATTGTTTGGAGAGAGGTTCAGGATTATTGACAAAATAAAAGAGTGGGCATATATTGAACTGCTGTTTGATGGTTCCCATGGCTGGGTGGAGAACAGCTCAATAAAAGAATTGAATTTAGAAGAATACTATTTATTGACTGATAATATCCCTGTTATTCTTCCCCGGATATATGTTGCTCAAAGCAGAGACCTGCCCCTGTTATCCGAAATAACCCTTATGCCGGGAAGTGAAATATATGGCATAACCGGAAAAAAAGACGGCTTTGGTTTTATAGCAAAAAACTATACGCTGGATCATTCCATAGAAACAAAATCAGGAACTACAAGAGATAATATTATCGAAACAGCTAAAACATATCTGAACAGTCCATACCTTTGGGGTGGAAAATCACCCTGTGGCACTGACTGTGCAGGATATGTTCAAATGGTTTATAAAATAAACGGAATATCCTTGCCGCGTGATGTTGCAGAACAACCGGAAAAAGGAATAACACTGAGTTTTGTTGAAGAAGCACAGCCGGGAGATCTTGCATTTTTTGAT
>JAGGXD010000166.1 GCA_021163295.1 Bacteroidales bacterium | reverse complement strand
GCAGTGGGATGCCCCGCACCCACTGTCATTTGATACCTAAATGTTATGCTTAGGCGGTTCTGTCTTTTTCTATAATTTTTAGAAAAGATATTCTCTTAATTGTCAGGTTCGATTCCTAAAAATTTAAGTACACTATTTTCAGAGGTAAGAAAATCTAATTTTCTTTGAATTTGTATACCGGCTGAATCTGTTGTGATAAGTACCAGTGATTGTGGAGGACCAGTTTTTATACATGCATAACAGAACATCTCAGCATCAATGCCAATGCAAATATTTATTCGATTTATCAATGTATCAAAGTTTATAAGATGACCAGATTCATCACTATCAGTTGGTTTAGGATATAAATCGAATGTCAATTTATTGATTTCGTATTTTACAATTGAATCGTTTCTGTTCACAATACCTTCTTTTAAAAGAGAACAGTTAAAACTATCATCTAAGTGATTGATGTCTTTTTTACACGAGGTTATGGCTATGATCGTTATGATCAGAAAGAAAGGAATAGCATTCTTCACAGCTAATAAATTTAAGATTCTAAATAATTCTCTAACAGCAAAAACTGATCCATTAATTTGCATGAGCTTAAGCATAACGGTATTGCTAAATGCTGGCGGGTATTTCAGAGCACTAACCTATCTGACCTTGGTGTTGTTTATTTATAGTATTTCGTTTCATAATCACACTTTCTACCCGCTTGCATTTAGCTTTTGTTAGCAAAAGTACATACTCAATAGTTTGCAATTAATGACTCATATGGTATTTTTAATTGGTCATGTAAATTCCGTATCATTTTTAAAGTCAACTTTCTTTTGCGACTAAAAATTTCAGAAACTCTACTTTTATATCCAATTATTTCGGCCAACTCCTTTTTTGTCATACCCATTTGCTCCATTCTAAATTTAATTGCCTCAATTGGGTCTGGAGGGTCTATTGGATAATGTTTATCCTCATATTTTTCAATCAAAATAGATAACAATTCAGCCTCATCTCCTTCTTTTGAATCAGTGAGCGCATGAAAGATTTCGTCAAGTCTTTTTAAGGCTTGATTATAATCATCTTCTGTTTTTAGAACTTTTATATCCATAATTTCTATATTTTATTAGCGTCAATATTGTCATAATCATAATGAGTCCCAATAAATCGAATAAAAACCCAATGTCGTTTGTAATTTATCTCAATAATTAGTCGATATTTATTACCACAGATATTAAAAACAACCCTACGGTTCTTTAAGATACTTGCCTTTGCATACTCTGCTTTGATATCTGAAGGATTAGTCCAAGTCGCCTTCGATGCTTCCTTGTACCAGGTCTTAAGTGGTTCTTCAGAATCGTTATGTTTCACCCAAAATTCTCTAAGTATCTTTTTAGCAACAACTTTCATTATCTATCAAGTTTCACGACAAATATACAAAAAAGTTACCAAACTGGTAATTATTTCGAAGTTATTTAATATTCAGAGGGCTTTTTATGTATTTTTGCTAACGGTTTTGCTATGCCCAGTAAGGGATTTAATAGCACTCCCGTTTCAATTTATAATTATTTTCCATCACTTGTATTTACTTACAGATTTATCCCGAAACCCTTATTGGGTATAGCTTTTGTTACCGCTATGTGCCTTCCTTAATTAAATGTCCACACTAAGTTTTAAGTGTCCGCCAAGCCCTTCACGAATTATTCTCGTAAGTGTCGAGAGTCGAATATCAGAAGCGTCGTTCTCAATTCGTGAAATATAAGTCTTTGTTGTACCACACTTTTTTGCAAGTTGTTCCTGGGTCAGTCCCTTTTCTTTGCGAAGTTTTTGAAGCATAACACCGAGTCTGAAAGCTTCAAATCCTTCTTCAAACTTTTCTCTTTCTGGAGTTCCACGTTTTCCATATTGCTGGTCCAAATGGTCAGCAAAGGAAGTGAGATTGTTATTTGCTTTCTTTTTCATCGAAGTATTGTCTTTTAAGTTTTTCTGCCAATGCAATTTCGTTCTTAGGCGTTTTTTGAGATTTCTTTTGAAATCCGTTCACAAGCACTACAAGTTGCCCCTTGTCAAAGAAGCTGAAAACTCTGAAAATGTCTGAACCAACCTCAACTCTAATCTCGTAAATTCCGGTCGTACCTTTCAAATACTTGAAAAATTTAATAGGAACCCTGTTAATCATTGCTATTAACTTAAGCGTCCAGTTAAACTTTCTTTGAACTTCAGGCTTCAGGGTCGTAAAGAAGTCCATATAATAGCTTTTGTAATAAAATATGTTTCTGATAAATTTTTCTTCCACACCGCAAAGTTAGCTAATTAGGTAACACAATCCAAATCATTACTGAAGGTTTTAATAGAATAGTTTTCTCTTGGCATTAGCGGTAACGATCAGCTATAAATTTTGGCGGGCATTTTTTTGCACTTCTCTTTCAGGTTGCACTTGTATATACCGCTTGAATTTATAGCATGTTGAACAAAACCTTCGGTAGCTAGTTTTCATAGTTTACGTATAAGCTTTCAT
>JAGGXD010000080.1 GCA_021163295.1 Bacteroidales bacterium | reverse complement strand
TAATAGAATGATATATACGAAAATGAATCTCATTTCTTTTCCAGGAAATAATAAGATAAGGTTTCTGCAATAAATCAAAGTATCTATTACTCTGAAATTTTAAGTTTTTCAGGGATAATAAGTTTTTCAGGAATTATGAATTTATTATCAGATTGAAGAATAATTGGTACTGCTCTTCTGTTAAATTGTCTCCCATTTGGTGAATCTGATCCATCAGGAAATTTGTTAATTGCTATTGGATTGTTTTCTCCTGCACTTGTTGATTTCAATCTTTCTTTTCCAATTCCTTTAGAAACTAATAATTTAACAATTTCTGCCGATCTGTTCTTGCCAAGTGTATTGTTATAATTACGATTACCTATAAAATCGGTATATCCTCTGATTTCAAGTTTAATATCCTGATTTTCTGTAAGTATCCTGAATAGTTCGTCTATTTTGTAAGAGTCTTCTTTTCTTATTGAAAATTTATCAAAATCGAAAAAGATATTAGGAAGAATAATATATTCTTTCTTTAATGGTTTGAGTTCAATTTTTATATTTATTTCGCCTATGGAGTAATCAGTTGGTATTATGAATTCAGTTATTCCATCAGAATATCCATTGGCAGAAGCAATTACTTCATATTTTCCGGGTTTAGGGGTGGAATAAATAAATTTGCCGGATAGTAGTTCCGCTTCAGGAGATGCAACTTTTTTGGAAGTTGATGATTCTAGAATATCAATATTTATTTTCCCCTTGGTTTCAGGGGTAAATCCGGGAGCAATAACCAATCCTCTGATTTTTACCTTCCTTGGATTATTGTCAGAGTAGATATCCAGATAGTAAATGTCCTTGCCACCGTAACCATCATTTTTGCCAAATATTGAATAATATGCACCTGTACCGTTGTTGTGAGGTGAGAAAAAGACATCATCATCAGTAGAATTTATTGGGTACCCGACATTTACAGGTTTTGTCCAATTATTTAATTCAGATTTTTCAGTAAAGAAGATATCAAATCCTCCTAAGTTTTCATGACCCTGGGAGCTAAAATAGAGCCTTTTACCGTCTTGTGTAAGGAAAGGACAATCTTCATTGAAATTCGTATTTACAACAGGTCCTAAATTCACAGGTTTATCCCATTCACCGGTTTCCGGATTTTTATCAGACTTGTATATATCAAGTCCTCCGTAACCGTCAGTTCTATTGCTTGAAAAATACAATGTGGAACCATCGGGAGATTCAGATGCATGTGATTCCCAGTATTTTGTATTAATGTTTTTATTTAATTTTACAGCTTCACTCCAAATACTATCATTGAAATAACTTACATATATATCACTATTAAAGTTATCGTTTTTTGTCAAATAAAGTATTTTCCCGTTAGCTGACAGTGAAGAGATATAAAGATCTCCATCTGATTTAATATCAGGAGCCAGATTAACAGGCATAGTCCATTTTGTATCAATCTTTTTGCTAAGCATAATTGCATCATAGAACTTTAAGCTTGTCATGTATGCAATTGTATTGCCATTTTGCGAGATCACAGGGTAGAAGTTGGAATATGCATTATTGATATTTTGTCCAAGGTTATAAGCGTCGAAATATACTTTATTCCGCTTTAGTTTATCTGCATTCTTGCATGATTCAATTTGCCTTTTAACAAAAGTAATGTTAAGCGTATCACCAGGATCGAGAAAGGTGAGATATTTTTCGTAGGTCTGTTTTGCATTTTTAATCTCGTCATTAATTTGGTATGCCCTGGCAAGATAAAAATAAGTATCATAAGGAGCTTCTTTTTCTCTGAAATCCCCTTCTTTATATCTGTTTGTAAGATTATTAATGGCTTTTTCAAAATAGGGGATGGCTTTATCTTTTTCCCCTTGAATATTAAGATAACACAATCCTAACCTATAGTTTAAATTAGCATTATCAGGGTATTTATCGATAAGCTGGAGGTAATAAGGCAAAGCATCAGGGAATTCCTCATATAACATAAAATATTCACCATCAAGGAATACCTCCTTTTCCTTGTCTTGTTGGGCAAATAGTGTGGGAATAGTAATAAAAGCCGGAAGAAGAATAATTAATAACTTTTTCATGGATACACTTTATTAGCCAATTGTAACAAATTTACTAATTTATAAATATAATCGGAAAATATTATTCTACTTCTTGATTAAAACACGCTAAAATGAGTATTAAGCAGATATTGTTATTCCTTTTGCTTTTTCTGCCGCTTAAAGTAAATGAAGATAAAAGTAAGTAAGACGAGAGATATGCCCAAGACAATTAGCCTTCGGACTTTCCGGTTTTTCAAATCATCTGCATTGGCCAGTTTCATTTCTTCAGTGTTTAATGTCTGAAGAAATAATTTAAGTTCTCCGTCAGATTCAATTAATAGCTTATCATATAGGTTTTTTAATTCGGGATCATCATTTAGTGCTGTTGAATAAAATAATTGTTGAAAATCTTTTTCTTTAATATTATTTTGCTCAACTTGTTTGGAAAGATATTCAAATAATTGTGATGATGTTTGTATTTCCGGACCGGGAACCCGGATGGTATCAAGGATTTTCTTTAAATCACCGTAAGCGTATTTTGCTAATGATTCTTTAAAAGCTATTAAAAGATCACGGTTGTGGAGATCATTGATAATAATTAATGATGAGCTATCTGCTTTTTCTGTCAGAGGCTGCATCAATTTATCAGGCGTGCTAATATTTTCTTCCCGCAGATCTATGGGTTCTTCAGATGGTTCTTCCTTTTGATTTTGTAAAACTAATTCTGCAACAGGTTTTTCGACCGGTGGGTTGAATGATATTTCAGTTTCTTTAGTAGTTTCATTGCCAAATTGATCTGTAAGAGTAAATTTCAGTTTGTTATCACCTTCAAGTGGAATAGCCTGGTAGGCAAATAGAGTGTCTATGATGTAAAACGTATCGACTTTTTGTAATAATGAGTCTTGAAAGTATTGGACAATCAGCCGGGAGTTATTTTCGGTCTCAAGTTCTAATATAAGTGGCTGGTTATCAGTAACAGCAAAACTAGTATCCGGTATTTCAAAATCAGCAATTATATCCAGCGGTATCAATTCCACAGAAGGTATTTGTATACTGTCATTTTCCTGGTTTGCTGACATAGAAATAAGTTCGCTTGTTTTTTCAAGATTTGTTCCACTGAAAATCAATTCATAATCACCGGCAATCACTTCTACATAATATTCCCCGGTTTCTAAGTTTGGTTTAATAACAGCAATTGTATCGCCTGCCGGATAACCTATAACATATACCCTGAATGTTTCATCAATCTTCCATCTGATGTCTTTAATAGATACTATACCTGACAGCATGAATTTTCTGGGATGTTCTTCGGAGAAAATTTCAAGCAGAAAAATATCTCTTTCGCCCATTCCTTCATTAGAATACTGCGAGTAATAAGCAAAATCTCCATTTCCTAAAGGTGCATAAAAAAGATCATCATCCGGTGTATTAATAGGATAGCCCATATTTAGTGGTTTTGACCACTCGCCGGAATCCAGTTTTGTAGAATACAAAATATCATATCCCCCTGTGTTAAAGTGTCCGTATGAACTAAAAAATAAGGTTTGTCCATCTTCGGTAATAAAAGGTGTCTCTTCATTATATTCCGTATTGATGTTGGGACCAAGGTTCACTGCCGGGCCCCATTCGCCAATCGAGTCTTTTACAGATTTGTATATATCAAGCCCTCCAAAAAATGTTCCTTTTTCCCTGTTGCTGGTAAAATACATTGTGTTCTCATCTTTTGTAACACAGGCATGAGATTCCCAGTATTTATCATTAATGTTTTCGTTCAATTTCTCTACGCTCGACCATATGCCATCTGAAAAATGGCTGATATAAATATTCCCAACATAATTATCAAGTTTATAAAGGTAGAGAGTTGTCCCGTCCCACGAAAGAGCACAGGGGTACAGATCTTCATCTACTCCCAACTGGAATGTTAAATCCATTGGCATACTCCAGGTACCATTAACTTTCTCAGAAAAGAAAACACCGTCGAAAAATTGAAGGGCCTGTGTGTAAACCATTTTTGTACCGTCTCCGGAAACAACAGGATTATAATCTGAGAAACGTGTATTTACCGGATCTCCAAGATTGTTATATTTTAGGAATAATGGATTCTGTTGCAGTTTTTTCGCATTTAAGCATGATTCTATCTGTTTATTAACAATATCCGAATTATAAACCTTCGGATCAAGTAATTCTTTAAATATGGAATAGATTTCAAGTGCTTTATCAAGTTGTTTGTTTACCCGGTATGCATTAGCCAGAAAATAATAAGCATCCACAGGTGCCTGTGTTTCCCTGAAAGAACCCTCTTTGTACTTCTCGTCCGTATTTAAAATTGCTTTTTCCAGGTATTTAATAGCTTTATCTTTTTGTCCGGGGGTGTTCAGGTAGCACTGCCCGATCCTGTACCTGTAATTGTCATTTTCAGGGTAAATCTTAAGTAAATCAAGATAACCCGGAAGGGCCTCATTGTATTCTTCGTATAGAATATTCATTTCCGCCTCAAAGAATTTTTCTTTAAGCTCTCTTTTCTTTTGTCCTGACGCAGATATAGATAAAAGAAAAGTAATAAGTAAACCGAGGTACAAAGATCTCATAAAAAAACCAGTTAAAGTGTTGATACGAATGTACTAATATAATAAAATGATTTAATAATTTTGTGATGAACTATTAAAATAAATTGATAAAAGATAACTGATTCCCTACTCACCTACTCAACCACTCACCTTACTCCCCCAATTGTTTCCATTTCTTAAGGATTATCTCAATGTCTTTTGATAACCGGTAATCCTTTGCATAAGAAAGGTTAATGCGCTTTCTTTCCTGCCCGGTAGAACGTGGATACAGACTCGCTGGAGTCAGTACCCCTTGTTGAACTGAATCTTGTTCCATGCTTTTTGAATCTGCTTGCAAATCGTATCCAATCCATGATTTTCTGCCTGAAATTACATAAAATATATTTACAATGAAACCACATTTTTTCTTAACAGTAAATAGCGATATGGGTAATGTTAGCAGAAATATAAACGAGATAGCCAGGTCAAGTACTCTTTTCTTACGGAGATTCTTTTTATTGTTAACAGCATTGAGACTGATTTCAAATATTTCACCTTTTGAATCGATTGAATTACTTCCAATGATAGATAATCCTTCAGGATGTGCAATTTTAAAATCAATGTTAAGCCTGCTTAGTTTCATCATATTTTGGATAATTTCTTCGGAAGAAATAACTTTAGCTGAAAAAATTATTTCATCTACCTTGTTTATCCTGATAATATCCGGGAGCTGGTTGTATGGTCCCAACGAGTCATTTTCCTCTGAGTCTTTACCCGGATGTACGAAGCCTGCAATTTTGCGCATTTGAACAAGGTCGGGAATGATCTTTTTCAACCGTTGATACTCAGTATGATTGGCGATTATTAATGTTTTTTTTGTATTCGGGTATAACTTAAAGATGGCGATCCCAAGTTTATTCACGAAAAACCGAAAAGATAGTGTTAAGCCCAAAGCCAATAATCCTCCAAGTAATATCAATGCCCTCGAGAATCTCAGGTATGACGGAAGAAGTGCGTATATTATAAGAATAAAAATTGTGCCGGTTATTATTCCGAAAAGAATATTTACAGGCCTTGCAGGCTTATCATAGCCATTATTAATATATATTGAAATTATCCATATTAATATATAAGCAGGTACTACAAATTGAAGGTACTCAGCAGGGTAATAATCTGCAGCCTGAAATTTGATATTTGCCCAGAAAGGGGTTAGTATAAAGAATCCAAAAAAAATCAGTAATGCATCAATTACAGGTAAAAGCAGAGTGTCTATTGCTCTTTTAAGAATAGAAAAGCTTGCCCTGAAGTAAATAGCGAGATTAATAAAAAGAAGAAAAATATTTCTGCTGCCAATTGAAAAATGTTTTTTAGCAAATATTATCATTGCTTTATAGAATTGTACAACGTAATTGATACTGCTTTTCCTTGTACTTTCCCCTTTATAGTGTATGATTGTTGTTCCGGGGTAATAATAGTTGGAAAAACCGGCTTTTTTCAATCTGTATGAAAGGTCGATATCTTCACCATACATAAAAAAATCTTCATCAAGTAAACCTGTTTTATCCAATGCACTCATTCGAAGGAACATAAATGCGCCCGGAAGTACATCAACTTTATGGGTTTCTTCAGGATTCAGGTAACCAAGATGATATTTGCCGAATAATTTTGATTTTGAAAAAAGCCGGGTAAAACCGAATATTTTTGAAAAAGCAACTCCTGGTGTTGGCAGACTACGTTTTGATTCAGGCAGAAAACGACCTTTCCCATCAATAAGCCGGATACCTAAAGCTCCCGCATCTTTATGTTCATCCATAAACCTGATGCATTTTTCGAAGGTGAATTCCTCAACCAGAGTATCAGGATTTAATAATAATATATATTCTCCTTTAGCTTTTTTAATTGCCTGGTTATTAGCCTTTGAAAAGCCGATGTTTTTTTTGTTCCTGATAAGGTTTACATCAAGGAAGTTTTTTTTTATCATAGAAACTGATCCGTCGAGGGAATTATTATCGACAACAAAAACTTCTGAACTAATGTTTTTTAATGATTTGAATACAGATCTGAGGCATTGGTCTAAGAAAAACCTGACATTATAATTAACAATAATTACTGAAAGCTTCATAATGCACCAGGACAAATTGAAAGGATAAAAGTAATATTAAATAAATCACCCCACTTAACTACTCAACTTACTTAACTACTTAACTTCTTTTATTATTGTGAGAATGAAGATTCAAACAGGGTTCGGTTAACAATTGACCGTCCTAAAGTTATTTCATCTGCGTATTCCAGGTCATCCCCAATTGAAACACCTCTTGCAAGTGTGGAAATCTTTATTCCTGAATCATTAAATTTCCTGTAAAGATAGAAATTAGTTGTATCCCCTTCCATAGTTGTTGGCAAAGCAAGTATTATTTCTTTTACTTCTTTATTACTGATTTTTGTTTCAAGTGTTTTAAGCTCAAGATCCCCTGGTCCGAATCCGTCAATAGGAGAAATGATACAACCTAGTACATGGTAGATGCCATTATATTGTTGAGTGTTTTCTATTGATATAACGTCACGGATATTTTCAACGATACAAATTATAGAATGGTCTCGGGAGTGGTTTGCACAAATCCTACAAATATCTGTGTCGGAGATATTATTGCAACTACGGCAGTATTTTATTCCATCATGTAATTTTGTAATCGAATCTCCGAAACTTTGAACTTCATCTTTGTTTTGTTTCAGCAAGAAAAGAACCAGTCTCAGTGCAGTTTTTTTCCCAATACCGGGTAGTTTACTGAATTCATTTACAGCATTTTCCAATAGTTTTGAAGAAAATATGTGATCGGACATAATAAGTAATTGTCTTTAATTTGTTCAAAATTAGCTGCAATTTACTGTTTTAACAATCTTTTTTCTTTTTTTTAAATGTTTTTACTAATCTTGCGTTTCAAATTCTATTTCAGATTATGTCACCAGAAGTTATCTTCTCAATCATTGCCGGTTATTTTCTGGTTCTTTTATTTATTTCTTACCTAACCGGAAAGAAAGCTGATAATGCTTCTTTTTTCCTTGGAAACCGTAAGTCACCCTGGTATATTGTTGCTTTTGGAATGGTTGGTGCAAGTTTGTCTGGTGTTACTTTTATATCGGTTCCCGGATGGGTTATTGACAGTCAGTTTTCATATATGCAGATGGTAGTTGGCTATCTTCTTGGATACCTGGTTGTTGCCAATGTGTTGATGCCTTTATACTATAAGCTGAATCTTACTTCAATATATACATACCTTGAATCCAGATTTGGGTTTTTCTCATATAAAACAGGAGCTGCATTTTTCCTGCTTTCACGACTTATTGGTGCTGCTGTAAGGTTGTTCCTTGTTGCCAATGTTTTACAAATAACTGTTTTCAGCCAATGGAATGTACCGTTTATTGCTACTGTTGTAATAACTGTTCTACTAATATGGTTATATACAAATAAAGGAGGTATTAAAACAATCATCTGGACTGATAGTCTTCAAACTTTATTCATGCTTCTTGCAGTAGGATTTAGTGTATATTTTATAAGCCGTTCTTTAAATCTTGATTTTAAATCAATGGTGAACACTGTTGCAGATCATTCCCTTTCCCGGGTATTTTTTTTTGATGACTGGCATGACAAGCGATATTTTCTGAAACAGTTTTTCAGCGGTATATTTATAGTTATTGTTATGACAGGTCTTGATCAGGACATGATGCAGAAGAACTTAAGTTGCAAAAATATAAAAGAGGCAAAGAAAAACATGTATTGGTTCAGTATAGTATTAATTCCGGTTAACCTTTTATTTATGTCACTGGGAGTGCTATTATTTATTTATGCTACTTCTAATGGAATTAGTTTACCTGAGCACACAGATGATCTGTTCCCTCTAATTGCAACGCAGGGTTATTTACAGCCTGTTGTCACTGTTCTTTTTATTCTCGGGTTGATTGCTGCAGCTTATTCCAGTGCTGATTCGGCACTTACTTCACTAACTACTTCATTTACAGTAGATATTCTTAATACAAAAGGAATGGTTGAGAATGCTCTGAAAAGGGTCAGGAAGCGTGTTCATATATTAATCTCAGTTATCCTGGTAATTGTAATAATGATCTTTAGAGTAATTAACGACCAAAGTGTTATCAGTGCTATTTTTACTGTGGCGGGTTATACTTATGGTCCGTTACTGGGATTATACAGTTTTGGACTTTTTACTAAATTTATGGTTAAAGACAGACTTGTGCCATGGGTAGCACTGTTTTCTCCCGTTATATGTTATGTTCTTAATATATTTTCAGATACCTTGTTAGGCGGATACCAGTTTGGGTTTGAATTGTTAATTCTCAATGGGCTAATTACTTTCACAGGATTATACCTGATAAAAGAAAAACAGGCGAAATAGGGAAGAAAGGTGCTGCCCGACCACTAGTTTTTAAATGAAAAGATTTCTTTAATAATATGTTCGTACTCATTGTATAAGAAGTTTCTCTTAAGTTTGAGCGTGGGCGATAACTCACCGGTTCCGGGAGTCCATTCTGTGTAAACCAGCCTGAATCTTTTTATTTGTTCATGCAGGGCCATGTTTTTATTGATCTCATTCACTTCTTTCTGGTATCTGGCAACTACTTCGGGTATTTGAACCAGTTCTTTATTATCACGATACTTTACATCATGAATCGAGCACCAGTTATGCAGGAACTCGAAATTTGGAGAAATAAGTGCACTTGCAAATTTTTCGTTTTCTCCGATTACCATAAGCTGTTGGATGAAGAATGATTCCTTAAATTTATTCTCGATTACTTGTGGAGCAATATATTTACCACTGGAGAGTTTAAAGATCTCTTTTTTCCTGTCAGTGATCTTCAGGTACTTATTATCAACCATCATGCCGATATCGCCTGTATGGAACCACCCGTCTTCATCAATAACTTCTTTAGTAAGTTCAGGTTTATTATAATAGCCCATCATAATGTTCGGACCTTTACATAGTATCTCTCCATCATCAGCAATCTTTACTTCTACATCTTCAATTACCGGACCAACGGTGCCAACCATTATCTCATCCGTAACCATATTGCCAACAGCAACTACCGGGGAGGTTTCGGTAAGTCCATAACCTTCGAGAACACGAATCCCTGCAGCCCAAAAGATAGTAGCTAACCTTGGCTGTAAAGCAGCACCACCGGAAACAATTATGCCAACATTACCACCTAATGCTTCACGCCATTTGGTAAATATGAGTTTATCAGCAATTTTAAGTCTAAATTTGTAGAACCATGAGTTTGCTCCGTGGAGTTTAAATTTCATTCCAAGGTTTACAGCCCAGAAGAAGATTTGTTTTTTAATATAGGGCAGGTCTTTACCTTTCCCGATAATTTTGTCATAAATGGTTTCAAGGAGCCGTGGAACTGTAGAAAATAACTTAGGTTTTACATCTTTCAGATCGTTTACAATAGTTCCCATGTTCTCAGCATAATAAATGCTTACTCCTTTATATTGAAAATGATAGTTAAGCATTCTTTCATAGATATGACACAAGGGGAGAAAGCTTAGAGACTTGGATTCCGGTCCGTAAGGATGAACAAAAGAGGTGGCAATAGCATTGCTTATAAGATTAGAATGACTAAGCATTACTCCTTTAGGGTCGCCGGTGGTTCCTGAAGTATAGATCAGGGTAACCATATCTCCAGGTTTAATACTCTCTTTAATCTTGATAAGTTCATCCCTGTATTTATCAGCATTTTCTTTACCAAGCTCTTTTACTTCAGTCCAGTTTTTTGCTCCTTCAACCTTATTAATTGTATAAATACCTTCAATGCTCGCAGCTTTATCAACAATAGGCCTGATCTTTTCAAACAAACCTTTATCTGATACAAAAATAAGTTTCGGTTTTGCATCGTCAAGAATATAATCATATTCTTCTGCACTAATTGTCGGATAAATTGGAATATGTATCATTCCTGCCTGGCTGATACCCATATCAATAAAATTCCATTCAGGCCGGTTATTAGAAACCATAGCTACTTTATCGCCTTTCTTCAGTCCAAGACTTAGAAGTCCGTAGCTAAACATAGTTGCAAGTTCAACATAGTTTTTTGTGCTGTATTTGACCCATTGTTTATTTTCTTTGCCTGCAAGGATGTCATCTTTTTGTGGGTAGTTTTCCAGCAATCTGTCTAAAAGGTCGAAAGTTCGTGTTGTTTCCATTTTTTTTGTTTTATGTGCGGCTTCAAATATAGAAATTTTTATATAAAATTCGACCAGACTTTGATTACCGGAACGAGTATTTAAAAGAGAGGGACGTAAAAGGCTGTGGGGCTGCGTATTGCTATTGAAAAAAAATTAAAAGTTTTTCGAACAAAAATTAATTAGATTAGTATGGCGGAAAAACTAATTTCTACTTTTATTTACGGGATTATAGATATTCTTAATCAATTTCTTGTATTTATTAAGAATGAAGTGTCTGCGGAGTTTCAGGGTTGGTGAAAGTTCGCTTGTATGGATACTCCATTCTTCGCTGACCAGAATAAACTGTTTGATTTGTTCCGGCATTCCCAGAGATTGATTGCATTTGTTTATTTCTTCCTTGAAACGGGCATTTACCAGTGGATGTTTTATCAATTTATTCCGGTTGGGGATTTTCATTTTATGATTAGTTTCAAGCCATTTGCTGAGCACATCAAAATTTGGGGATATTATAGCACTGACAAACCTTTCTCCTTCTCCTATAACCATTAATTGTTCAATAAATTTTGACTCTTTTACATGGTTTTCAATTACCTGGGGAGCAACGTATTTTCCATAGGAGGTTTTAAACAGTTCTTTTTTCCTTCCTGTGATTTTTAGAAAATTCCCATTATGAAATTTACCAATATCGCCTGTATGGAACCATCCGTTTTTATCAATCACTTTCTTTGTTAATTCAGGGTTTTTATAGTATCCTAGCATTACGTTTGGTCCCTTACAAAGAATTTCTCCATCGCCTGCAATTTTTACCTGAACCTCATTAATTACAGGGCCAACAGTTCCAATGCGTGATTTTTCAAGAGGGTAATGATTTAATGTTATCAGTGGAGAAGTTTCGGTTAGTCCGTATCCCTGGAAAACAGGAATGCCTGCAGCCCATAATACTTTTTCAACACTTGTTTGCAAAGAAGCACCGCCACATCCAATAAACCGGACTTTCCCACCAAATGCTTTTCTTAATTTGCGGAATACAAGAATTCCGGCAATTTTTCTTTTTAACTTATAAGACACTTTTTGTTTGTGGTTAAGTGGATAATGCCCGGCAACCTGCAATGACCAGTCCAATATTTTTTTCTTGATTCCTTTTAAGTTACTCCTTTGGTTAAGTATAGCCAAATACACTTTCTCAAGGAGTCTTGGAACAGTTGTAAATCCATCGACATTGGTTTCACACAGGTTTTCAGGTATAGTTCTGAAGTTTTCGGCATAATAAATTCCGGTTCCGGAATATTGAAACTGGTAATTTGATGTTCTCTCAAAGATGTGACACAAAGGAAGGAAACTTAATACTTTGTGATTTGGTCCTAATGGCTGGAGTTTAGAGGAGGTAAGAGTATTCGAGATTATATTCCTGTGTGAAAGCATTACTCCTTTTGGAAATCCTGTTGTTCCTGAAGTATAGAGAAGTGTTGCAAAATCTTCCGGTTTGATATTTTGTTTTATCTCTTTTAGTTTTTCCTGAAATTTATTCTTTTTTTCTCTTCCCAATTTTACAATTTCATACCAGTTATTGATGCCTTTTATTCTGTCAAATGTGTAGATGTCCTTAATTTTATCAGTCTCACTGATTATGGGATGAATTTTGCGATACAACATTTCATCTGAAATAAAGATCAGTTTGATTTCTGCTTCATTGAATATATATTGATAATCTCTTCTGCTGATTGTAGGATATACCGGAACATGTACCACCCCGATCTGGCTCATTCCCATATCAACAAAATTCCATTCAGGCCGGTTATTTATACTTACTGTTGCAATTCTGTCACTTTTTCTGAAGCCCATTTCCAGAAGACCTATACTGACCAGGTTTGCCAGTTCAGCATATTTTTCCGTACTGAACTTTTCCCAGTTGCCATTCCTTTTAAAGGCAAAGGCATCATCCCTGGGGTGATTTTCTAAGATGAAGTCCAATATATCGAATATCCGTGTTGGCATATACGTTGTAAGTTAATATTCTTAAAGATACAAAAATCACATCAAATAATAAATGTAGAATGTTAAATAAAAAATGTAAAAGTTCCTGTAAATCAAACTTAACTTTATTATTTATCATTTGATATTCGAAATTTTAAATTTATTCCTAAAAATTATTTTCTTACTACAACTATAAATCGATTAAACCCTTTTTCCATTCTTCCCTCATTCCACTTTTCCAAACACTTATTCATTTTCCGGATAAAGCTAAATTCTGTAATAATTATTATTTATTTTGAAAAATTAATAAAATGACAGTCCTTTGTAAGACATAAACGATATATAAAATGTAAACGTATGAAAACAAAAACATTTTTCTTCCTGCTGATTAGTATGTCTTTATTGGCTTTTAAAAGTGACAAACATGCTTTTCGTGTTTTTAATAGTGAAGGCAAACGGGTGAAGTATCAAAAAATGCTTGAAAATCTGGAAGGGGCTGATATTGTTTTTTTCGGAGAGTTACATGATAACCCAATTGCCCATTGGCTTCAATATGAGCTTACCCGTGACTTGTATAATATTGAAGGGGAAAACCTGGTACTGGCGGCAGAAATGTTCGAAGCAGATAATCAATTGTTGATGAATGAGTACCTGGGCGGACAGATATCAGAGAAAAAATTTGAAGATGAGATGCGCTTGTGGAACAATTACAAGACGGATTATAAGCCGCTTGTGGTATTTGCAAAAGAGAATAATCTTCATTTTGTCGCATCCAACATTCCACGCCGCTATGCTTCAGTTGTTTACAAAAAAGGATTTGAAGGTCTCGAGGAATTATCTGATGAGGCAAAAAAATATTTCCATCCATTACCTGTTCCTTACGATAGTGAGGTTGAATGTTATAAAGCAATGATGGAGATGGGGGGAATGGGAGCAAAGGCAAATGAGAATCTGCCCAAAGCTCAGGCTGTAAAAGATGCTACTATGGCTTATTTTATCCTGCAAAACCGGCAGGAAGGGGAAATGGTAATACATTATAACGGAAGCTATCATTCTGACAATCATCAGGGTATTATTTGGTACTTACAACAGAAGCAGCCTGATTTGAAAATAGTTACTATTACAACAAAGCTTCAGGAAGAAATTGATGAAGTTGAAACGGAAAATATTGGTTCGGCAGACTTTATTATACTGGTTCCCGAAACCATGACCCGAACCTATAGGTAGTTGGAAGAAGTTGAGTAAGTTGAGTGGTTGAGTATGGTGAGTAGGAAGAAGAAGAGAAGATGAAATGATGGAACGATAGAACGATGGTATGATAGTACGAAGTAGAGCCGAATTGCATTCGGCTGGCTGAAGGGGTGAAGAAGAAAAATGAAAAGTGAGGTTAGCTTTCCGAAACAATTTTCTTTGCCATACTAATTGCATCGTTTAATCCGGATGGTTTATTACCTCCTGCTGTGGCGAAAAATGGCTGACCGCCTCCTCCTCCGTTGATCTTTTTTGCAATTTTACGAATAATATCTCCTGCATCCAAGCCCCTCTCTTTTACCAGGTTATCAGATATCATTAATGCAAGGTTTGCTTTACCGTTTATTTCCGCACCTGTTAGCAGAAAAAGATTTTTCATTTCATTTTTCATTTGAAAAGCCAGATCCCTAATTGCCCCGGCAGAACCAATTTCAATTACTTCTGCAATAAAGTTAATTCCATTGATATCCAGTACTTTACTTAGGAGGTTTTTTCTGGTTATTTTCAGACGATTTTTTTCCATGGTTTCAATTTCCCTGGACATTTTGGTATTATCGGAAATAAGCTCTTTTACCTGGTCTATTATTTTCCCGGATGACTTAAAAGTGTTTTTGATCTCATTTAATATTTCAAGCCGGTCGCGGATATATTTTTCAGATTTTACAGCAGTAATTGCCTCAATTCTCCTTATCCCTGCGGCGACAGCACTTTCAGACGTTATTTTAAAAAAGCCGATCTGACCGGTGGCAACAACATGTGTCCCTCCGCAAAGTTCTATTGATTCACCAAATTGAATGACTCTTACGATATCGTGGTATTTCTCGCCAAATAATGCAATAGCTCCTTTATTTTGAGCTTCCTCCATCGGGATATTATAACATTTTTTTTCTAAATTTTCACGAACCAGGGAATTGACCATTATTTCAATTTTTTCAAGTTCTGTGTTATTGACTTTTTGAAAATGAGAAAAATCGAATCTGAGATGATCCGGAGTAACCAGTGATCCTTTTTGCTCAACATGGTTGCCAAGGATTTTCCGGAGAGCATGATGAAGAAGATGGGTTGCTGAATGGTTATTTGATGCGAACTGCCTTTTCCCTTTATTTACCACTGCATGAAATTTTTCCTGGGGATATTCAGGAAGTTTTTTAACAAGGTGAATAGAAAGTTCATTTTCAGAGATAGTATCAATGATTTCGATTTTTTCCTTTTCTGATTCGATATACCCGGTATCGCCTATCTGACCACCTGAAGTAGCATAAAATGGTGTAAAATTAAATATAAGCTGATACAGTTCCTTCCCTTTAGTTACAACTTTGCGATACCTGGTTAAATAGATATCAGATTCCAGCTTGTCATATCCAATAAATTCTTCGTTGTCATCTTCTTTTAATAGAATCCAGTCTTCAGCAGAAATTTTAGAAGCCTGTTTTGACCGGTTTTTTTGGGCTTTCATCTCTTTTTCAAACTCTTTGTGGTTGATTGATAGATTTTTTTCTCTGAGGATTAGCTCTGTAAGGTCAAGTGGAAAACCGAAAGTATCATATAATTCAAAAGCTACTTTGCCCGATATACTCTTTTTATTATCTTTTTCTGTTTTGTCTGCTATTATATCAAGCATGTTGATACCTGTTTCAAGCGTTTTAAGAAAAGAAGTTTCCTCTTCTTTTATCACTTTTATAATTAGGTCATGCTGGTTTCTTAATTCAGGAAATGATCCTTCCATATTTTCCGTAAGCACGGGAACTAATAAATGAATAAAGGGTTTCTTTAAGCCAAGGAATGTGTATCCGTAACGGACAGCTCTGCGGAGAATACGTCGTATCACATAACCTGCTTTGTTATTAGATGGTATTTGTCCGTCAGCAATAGAGAATGATACGGCTCTTAAATGATCGGCAATAACCCTGAGTGCAACATCAACTTCCTCCTTTTCTCCATATTTTTTACCGGATATTCTGGAAAGTTCCTGTATAACAGGCTGGAATATATCTGTGTCGTAATTTGACTGCTTCTTTTGAACCACCATACTTAATCTTTCGAATCCCAGTCCGGTATCTACATGTTTTTTTGGAAGGTGCTCAAGGTCCCCATTTGCTTTCCTATTATACTGGATAAATACGAGATTCCATAATTCAATGACAAGGTGGTGATCTTTATTGACCAGGCTTTTACCATTTATTTTCTCTCTCTCTTTATCATCCCGTAAATCAATATGGATCTCTGAACACGGACCACATGGACCGGTATCACCCATTTCCCAAAAATTATCTTTTTTCGAACCATCAATTATTCTATCCTTGTCAATTACCTGAGCCCAGAAATTAAATGCCTCCTGATCTTTTTCCAGATTCTCCTCTATATTTCCTTCGAAAATCGTTGCATATAGCCGGCTTTTATCAATACCCAGTTTGTCAACCAGGAATTCTATGCTCCATTTAATTGCTTCCTTTTTAAAATAATCTCCGAATGACCAGTTACCAAGCATCTCAAACATAGTATGATGATAAGTATCTCGTCCAACTTCTTCAAGATCATTATGTTTCCCTGATACTCTCAGGCATTTCTGGGTATTAGCTATTCGTAGATTACCTGGCTTTTTATTGCCAAGAAAAATATCCTTAAATTGGTTCATTCCTGCATTAGTGAACATTAATGTTGGATCATTTTTTATTACCATTGGTGCAGATGGAATGATTTGATGATGTTTTTCTCTGAAAAACTCAAAAAATGCTTCTCTTATCTGGTTTGAAGTCATGGATTATGTAGCTAAAGATTAATTCAAATTCTAAGCCCTTTATTCAGAGCTTGTAAAATTAATTTATTTACCTTATTTTTGCATCCATATAAACATTTTTTTCCTTTTAATAAATTTATTAAGGAGAATATGGCAAGAAATAAATATATATTCAATCCCGAATCTCTGCGTTTTGATAAAATTCAGTTAAGTTTCAGGGCAAAAACATTCAGATTCCTTTCCTACCTTTTCGCAAGTATTTTATTAGCAATTACTTATTATGTAGTATTGATCATTTTCTTTGATACTCCAAAGGAAAAAATATTGCAGAGAGAGTTGAACCAAATGACTCTCCAGTATGAGCTTATGCAGAAAAAGCTTGGAAGAATGGATGATGTTTTGTCAAATCTGGAAGAAACTGATGATAACATTTACCGTACAATTTTCGAAGTTGAACCTATACCAGGTTCAATACGGGAAGCAGGTATGGGTGGTATTAACCGGTATTCAGAACTTGAAGGTTTTAATAATGATGAGATCGTAATTAAAACAGCAAAGGCACTCGATAAGATTAGAAAAAAGATGTATATTCAATCAAGATCATATGATGATTTGATAGAGCTTGCCAGGAACAAAGAAGAAATGATCGCATCTGTTCCTGCAATTATGCCTATATCGAATAAAGATCTTAAACGAACTGCTTCCGGCTGGGGTATGAGGATGCACCCAATTTATAAGATACCTAAATTTCATTATGGAATGGATTTTACTGCTCCAAGAGGAACAGAGATATATGCTACGGGTAATGGTAAAATTCTCTCAGTAAAAAGACGAAAAACAGGATATGGAAATTATATTGTAATAGATCACGGATATGGTTTTGAAACACTTTATGGTCATATGACCAGTTTTAATGTTAAGAAAGGGCAGAAAGTTAAACGCGGTGATGTGATTGGATTTGTTGGAAGTTCGGGGACTTCAACAGCTCCGCACGTTCACTATGAGGTACATAAGAACCATAAAAAAGTGAATCCAATTAATTATTACTTTAACGATCTTACTGCCGAAGAGTATGAGAAAATGATAGAAATATCAATGAAAAGCGGACAAACTTTTGATTAGTCAATATAAAATAATATGTTGATAAAGATATATTTTGTTCTTTTCTCAGTCGGGTTTAATTTTGGAAACCCGATTTTTTTTTCTCCCTGCCATAGATTAAGTCCGGATATATCCTGTCAGGTTGATTCTCTCTCTTCTGATACTGTTTCTCATGTTAAGGTGCTTATTCCTACTTTCCTTGGGAATGAGCAACGAAATTACTATGGGAATAAAGCTCCTTCGCGATTGGATGTTATATGGAAGTTGTATCTTGGAGAAGGTGAGACTGTTATTTCCCGGAAGGCAGGTGTGAAAAAATGGAAAGGAGCAGGATGGACAGGACAACCACTGCTCGTCAGGGAGGATTCGCTGCTTTATCTTATCCAGGGAGCTTACGACCATAATTTGAAAAAGATAAAAGCCGAATCAGGTGAGATTGTGTGGGAGTATGAATTTGATGATGTGGTGAAGGGAACAGGAACCATTTGGGTGAATAAAAAGGCAGATAATTTGCGTGATAAATATGTAATTCTTCAGGGTAGTCGCCTAGGTACAGGGAATTTCCTGGATTCAAAACATATCCCAAGCTACAGGGCAATATCATATTTTAGCGGGGAGGAATTATGGAGACTTGACAGTAAATGGATGGATAGCTATAGTCGCGATGTAGATGGATCGGCTCTTATTATTAATGATACAGCATATATTGGTCTTGAAAATTCGTTGTTCACAGTTTTTGATCCCGATTACCGGAATGCCCGCTGGACAGACAGTATGTTGCAACCAAGAATAATTCAGGAACGAAAACTTTATTCAAAAAAAGATGTTTTAGACCATAAGTATAATGTAGTTACTGAATCTTCTCCCAGTTTGCTGAATGATCATATTTATATTGCTTCAGGATCAGGGCATGTATGGGGTTATAATTTGAAAACTAAAGAACTGGATTGGGATTATTATATTGGATCGGATATAGACGGATCGGCAATTGTTACAGGTGACAGTTGTATCCTTGTTTCAGTTGAAAAACAATATATTAAAGGTAAGGGTGGTGTGTTAAAACTAAATCCGCTAAATAAACCTGAAGATGCTGCCGTATGGTTTTTCCCTGTTGAAAATAATGATTTTGTCGGTTGGGAGGGAGGAGTGATCGGGTCGGTAGGAATAAATGACCGGTATGTTAGTAAAGAGAGGGTGAGATTGGCTGCTTTTACCGGTATTGACGGATACTTGTATGTAGTTGATCATAAATCTGTAATTAGAGATTCCCTAATCACCGGACCGGATAGTTTAACCACTTTTTCTACTCCAAAGCTTGTGTTTAAACATCGAATTGGACCATCTATTTCCACGCCTATTTTTACAAAAAACAGATTAATTGCAGCAAGTTACAATGGAGTATTTCTTTTTAGTTATGACAAGGGACTGAATTTTAAATTGCTTGATGTTTGGAAAACAAGTTTTGAAGCTACTCCAATTATTTATAACAGAGTAATTTATATTGCCTCGAGGGATGGGTATCTGTATTGTTTTGGTGAAATAGATAAAAATCCTTGAAGGTTGGATTATAATTGTTAAATTAGCCTGACGTATTCATAAATATTTTCATTTTTCAATATTTATGAATAGTGCAGGCTAACCC
>JAGGXD010000155.1 GCA_021163295.1 Bacteroidales bacterium | reverse complement strand
TCCCTTTCGTGATAGTAAATTCTTTTGTTAAAGTGACTTCATTATAATAAGTTATTACTCCATCTTCATCAACACCTTCTGGGTAGATTGTGGGTTCATAAATTATACCTTCAATATCAATAGGTTCAATAAAGAAATATTCCTTTTGTAGACTTTGATGATAACCAGGAGGAATTAAAAAACTAACACTAATTTTTCCCTTTTGTTCTACTTTGATTATTTCAGGTTCGATTTTTGCAGAAACTACATCTTGTGCTTTTAATTCGCCTACAATTGAGAATAATAAAGACAATGCTATAAAAATTATTAGAAATTTACGATATCGCACATCTTCTCCCAAAAAATAACTTTTGTAAAATCAAAAAATACAATATTATTATGTCAATAAAAAGGCGGAATTAAGATATTCCACCCTTTCATTTTACCCTTGCGAAGGTTTGATCCCCAATTATCTCCGATTCCTGAGATCGTCAGGAACGGGCTTAATCGGGGAGGGACTTCGTAGTGTAAACTTTTCTGAACTCAATAGTTTCCAATCCTCCGTCCCGATGTATCGGGACTACTGAGGACAGGTTAGCGAAGGAGTTAGCGAAGGAGGATCATTTTCTTAATTTCAGATTTGAAATTCTTAGCTCCTATTTGATAGAAATAAATATCATTTTACCAGATTGCGATGTTAACGGTTTAAAAAAATTAATTTGCGATATTTACATTCAATTTTCATCCAGTATCTGCCTGTTTACCCTATGAAATTTACTATATTTCTTTAGGGTGAAGTGGCAAAGCCTATTTCATCAGGATCATCTTTTTTGAAGAAGAGTAATCACCGGATTTCATTGTACAGAAGTAAAGCCCTGACGCTACAGTTTTATTCCGGTCATCTCTTCCATCCCACATTACCGAATGCTTTCCTGTCGGGAGTTTATCATTAATCAACATCTTAACTTTTTGTCCTTTCAGATTGTAAATAATTAACTCCGTGTTCTCCGTGAGCTCTGTGCTTAAATTAAATGAAATCGTTGTTGTAGTATTGAAAGGATTTGGATAGATAGAGTTTATTTGAGAATACTGTGGTACAATAGTCCAATCATCTACAGAGACCGGGTCTACATCAAGTTTTACAACGTAAAAATCAAAATCTCCGGCACCATAACTTTGAGTCATACCGGCGATGATATACCTGTCATCGTCAGTTTGCTGAACGCACCAACCAGTTTCAATTTGAGGACCACCAATGATTTTCGACCAGAGCATATCGCCATTGTTATCTGTTTTCACTATATAAATATCCCTGTATTGAGAGTTAAAACTCTGCGTTTCACCAACTATGATAAAACCACCATCTGTGGTTTGCTTCACGGAATATGCCTCATCAGCATTAAGTCCACCATAGGTTTGTGACCAGAGTTCATTTCCACTATCATCAATTTTAACTAAATAGAAATCTTGCTCTCCAGCGCCAAAACTTTTTGTGTAACCGGCAATAACATAACATCCTACTCCTGCTTCAGCTATTGAAAAAGCTATGTCATCCAGATTTCCTCCATAAGTCCTAGTCCATAGTGTATCGCCATCAGCATCCATCCTCACAACAATCGCATCATTAAGACTGGGAGCTGTGAATCCGCAAGCTATAAAGCCACCATCATCAGTTTGCAAAACTTCTTCTCCAACATCCATATAACTACCGGGACCATTTCCTGTCCATTCCCATTCTACAACTCCATCACTGTCTGTTTTCAGCAAGTAAAAAGCAGCATTATAACCCTCAAAAACAAAACAGGTCAATATGTAACCTCCATCAACAGTCTGCTGTACATCTGTCTTCATATCCCCATTAGTTTCATCATAACTGTTATTCCATATTATATTGCCGTTTTCATCAGTTTTAATCATCCGGACAGCCATATTCCCATCACCGGAAATGATATATCCACCATCGGTAGTTTGCTTCACGTCTTTCTTCATCTCACCACTCATATCCTCATAGAATTGAGTCCACAATTCATTTCCATCGGCATCGGTTTTAATCAGGTAAGCCCCTGTTCCCATGCTTTCGGTAGAACCTACGATAATATATCCGCCATCGGTGGTCTGTTGAACGGAATTGGCTTTGTCTTTGCCAGCTCCGCCATAGGTTCTCGTCCAGAGGGTATCCGGTGCCTGTGCGAATGCATTCGTTACCAATAGTAAAAACACAACTACATAAATCAGATTAAGCTTTTTCATCTTTTTCTCCTTTTACCCCGTGAAATCTTTCCGTTTCACCAGGGTTGTTAATTTTTTTGTATTGTCAGAAATTACTCATAATCTTAGATTTCTAACAAGATATTTTATCAACTATCCTCTTTGGGAGGTAATTTCCTTTGGATGTGTACAGGATAACTCCCTCAAGAAGGGTAAATCTGTACCTACCAAACGGATACTTGATTATGAAATTAACCATCTTAATTCTCCCGACAAATCGGAACACCTATTTTAGACATTAGCATACTCATATCAAATCAATCCTTAGACCTTAGAATACGTATTTGATTTTCCATTCCACTTAGCTCTCTTTTATAAGTAGAGAATAAGAGGGGTTGTTTTTCATAGAAATCAAATACATCATAACATTCATGACACTACACTAAATTCCACATACATAGTCATTAAGCCCTTTCCAAAATAGAAATGTGCATCTATAAAATAATCAGATACACATTTTTTTTATATTTTCTCTTTAGGGGGTATAATAATTTGGGTAATAGCGAAGTATTTTTTTATATACATAACACATCCCATACTTCTTATATTATTATACTTCGTAAGCATTTTATTACACCCCCTTAATCTTAAACTCTTCAAAAGGCATTGCTTTTTCCCAGAGATGCTCAAATAGAATTTTATTTGCCAGTGCCAAATCAGGATGCTCAATAAGGATCATGGTAAAAGGAGAAGTTGAAATCTCAGGGTTATCTAATGCCATCAGGACATATCTTGCATCAGAGATATACATCTTAACAGGAATCTTTTCTATCATCCGTGCCTTTTCTCCAGCTTTAACGCACTTTTCTATATGGTTAATGGTAAATTCCATATCTTTCTCAGGAGGGCACTCATACAATACTTTTTCTATAACTCCCTTTCTCAATATTTCAAATTCTACATTCTCCTGTGTATTTAGCTTCTGCTTATTACGTTCATGAGCATAGGGAGGTTTCGCAAAGCCAATAAATTCATGTTTGGTATTTCTTACTAAACTTACATATCTTTCATGAATCTGGTTATTATTCGTAAGTATTTCAATGTAGTTATCCAGAGAATCCATACCTCTTTTTTCTGTTTCATAAAATGTTTCGAGAGACCCAACAAGATGTGTAATATTATTACGTTTTTCTTCTATTTCATATACAAAATTACTAAAGGCAACTTTGGGACTCAAGGCTTTATATTTTTTGAAATTACCAGGTATTCTTATGCAGAATCCTTTTTTTTCTAAATTTTCTAACACAGAGTAAATTTTTGTTCGTGGAACTTTAGACAATTTAGAAATATCCGTGGCATTAAGGCCACCCATTTTTAGAAGCATAAAATAC
>JAGGXD010000069.1 GCA_021163295.1 Bacteroidales bacterium | reverse complement strand
AGGAGGAGATGGTTTTTGTGCAGGCTTTCAGGGCTTTGATGCGTATAAGAAATGTATTGGTCACTTTTTCTGATTTCAGCTGGGAAGACCTGCCCATGAGTGAGCAGAGCTTTGAGGATTACAAGAGCAAGTACCTTGACCTGTTCGAAAAAGTAAGAAGCGACCATCAGAAAGAAAAAGACTCTATCCTGGAGGATGTGGATTTTGAGCTGGAGCTGATCCACCGCGATGAGGTGAATGTGGCGTATATATTAAAACTGCTTGCAAGGCTGAAACAAGCCGGTGAAAATGAAAAACAACAGCATAAAAAAGCCATTATTGACCTGTTGGCAGGTGAAGTAAATCTGCGCAGCAAGCGCGAACTTATTGAGAAATTTATTGATGAGAACCTTCCGCATATTGATGATGTAGATGCCATTCCGGATGAATTTGAAAAATTCTGGAACGAACAAAAAATACTGGCTATAAGCAAAATTTGTGAAGAAGAACAACTTGACCAGAAGCAGTTTCAGGCATTAATGGATACTTACATTTACAGTGACCGGGAGCCGATACGTGATGAAGTGTTTAAATGTTTAGCTAACCGCCCCAGCGTACTGAAGGCACGTGAGATTGGCAAGCGCATCATTACCAAAATGAAAGAGTTTATTGAGATATTTATTAAAGGTGTGGCTGCGTGATATAGACTCACGATAACAGAACCTGCACACAATTTGCGGACAAATCTTTTTTTTGTGACCATGTTTGAAAATCATATTGAACTTCAATTGAAATATTTGTTTTGTGTACTCACTTTAAATTTAGCACTTTCGACCAGCTTACCTATATTTGCTGTTAAGCAACTTAAATACTACTTATCATAATGATATTTACAACTATAAATTCGAATTTCATTTTCATCAACTTGATAAACCAATCTATGCTCTCTATCTATTCGGCGAGACCAATATCCAGACAAATCATATTTCAAAGGTTCAGGCTTTCCTATTCCTTCATAAGGATTTTTTTGGATGTCTTTTATTAAGTTATTGATTTTCTTTAGCATCTTTTTATCTTCATTCAACCATGAAGTATAATCTTCCCAAGAGATTTTTGAAAATACTATTCTCATTATTCTTCAATTAGATTTTCAGTAATAATATCCCCTTCTTTCATTTGTTTAATTGATTCATACAATCTATCAGCATTTGTCTTGGAACTTAATAAATGAACAGTTTCCATAATTGAATTATATTCATCTAAAGAAATCATTACTGTCCCTTTTCCTGATCCACGCTTAATAATTAATGTCTCATTATTAGCTTCTACAGCATCAAGGAAATTCTTCAATTTGGTTCTAAATTCTGTATAATTTGCAGCTATCATAACCTTTAACTTTAAGTAATCATCAAAGTACAAATATAAGTACTTTTTTAGAATTATCCAAATGTGAAGGAGATTATTTATTGCCGAATTTGATTTACTCTAAGGTTAGTGAGCACTCCATTTTCTACTATATCACTTGTTGATTACCCGAAAGTCAGGTTTGAAGCGCAACACATAGATTGTCATGGCTATTTTTAAGATATGTCCAGAGAGATTCTTCTTGACATTAGTCCGGAAAAAGTTTAACTTGGCACTAATTAAATCTGTAACCTAAATATAAAACCAATAAAAGATGCACGAATTGGCTTAAACCATGAACTTGAGGGAGATAATCTTCTAATTTTCTTATTTCTTGAGAAAAACGAACCTGTAAGTATTACAATTCTACCTTGAAATAACAGTGCATTTATAATTACATGAATGAAGAGATTTATTTTATTTCTAACAGCAGCCAAACGGAAGTAATCTTCAGTAAAATTGATTAACTATGGGAACTTTAGCTAATTTAAAAACAGCAATAAAATACCTCCTGATTCTTCAATTATTCCTTTTGTTTGGATGTAATAACAACAAAACTAATATTGATGATGCAGGAATAGAAAAATTATCAGCTGAGTTTAAAGATACTCCTTCTTATTCCCGCCCCGGTGCATTCTGGTGCTGGCTTAATGGTAATATGAGCAGGGAAGCAATTTCACGTGATCTCAGGGAGATGAGTGAAAAAGGAATGGGAAGAGCAGAAATATGGGATGTGGCAGCAGTAAATAATCCGGATAATTATATACCGGCAGGCCCGGCTTTTTTAAGTGATAGCTCTGTAGCACTGATCAAATATGCATTTGATGAAGGGAAAAAATATGGTATAAAAACAGGAATGGTAGGATCAAGTGGATGGAATGCAGGAGGGCCATGGGTTGAACCTGAATGGGCATCTAAAGCCCTGTACTATTCTGAAGTGTTGATAAAAGAGCCTGGTAAGAAAAAGATTAATCTGCCTTTCCCTGAAGTCCCTAACGGATGTCCAAAAGATGTTAATGGTAAACCTCTGTTTTATAAAGAGGTGGCAATCCTTGCCCTGCCTTACAATGAGAATAAAACTCTCAATAGCTCAAAAGATATTGTAGATCTCACTGAAAGCTTTTCAGAAGGAATGGTTTATGTAGATCTTCCCGCCGGTGACTGGTTAATAATGAGATTCGTATGCTCAAATAACGGACAAAGACTTATAGTCCCGTCTCCAAATTCAGGAGGTTTGTTCATCGATTTTCTTGATCCCCGGTCTACCAGGAAACATCTAAAACATTTCATGGAAAGACTGGGAATAAATCCCGGAGAGAATTCAAAAGGTGGTCTGTCATATCTTGAATTTGATAGTATGGAACTTGCCGAAGGAATAGCATGGACTGATTCAATACCAGAGATATTCAAGGAGATGCGTGGGTATGACCTGAGCAGGTACCTGCCTGTATTGGCCGGATGGAGTATCAATGGAGAGACTGATAGATTTTTATATGATTGGAAAAAGACAATCAGTGATCAACTCATATTCAGTCATTATACCACCGGAAGAAAGTTTCTAAAGGAATACAACATTGACCTTGTGGCAGAAGCAGGCGGACCCGGGCCGCCCACCTGGAGTACTTGCCCTGTTGATGCATTAAAAGCACTTGGAAAAGTAACTGTCCCACGTGGCGAATTCTGGGTACGGCACAGGAGTATCTTTCTTGTGAAGGAAGTTTCCAGTGCATCTCATATTTATGGGAAAAATATTGTTGATGCCGAATCATTCACTACATGGAGAAGATGGAAAGACAGTCCCTATGATCTTAAAAAAATAGTTGATCGTGCTTTCTGTGAAGGATTGAACTGTGTCACCTTCCATACATTTGCAAGTACAAACCCGGAAGATGGTTTACCCGGCAGGACTTATCATGCCGGTTCTGATATTAATTCTGCAAATACCTGGTGGAATAAGTCTAAACCTTTCATGGATTATATTTCACGGTGCAGTTATATGCTTCAGCAGGGCTTATTTGTAGCCGATGCCTGCTATTATTATGGAGACCAGGCTCCTAATTTTTACCCTGTTTACCATGTTGTCCCTGAAAAAATAATACCTGAAAGCCTTGGGAAAGGATATGATTATGATGTGGTCAACAGTGATGTGATCTTAAACAGGATGTTTGTTAAGAATGGAAGGATTGTACTGCCCGACGGTCTTAGCTACTCCCTGTTGGTATTACCCGACCAGGATTTTATTCCTCTTGAGGTACTCCGTAAACTGGAAGAAATGGTCAAAGATGGAGCAACAGTTATTGGGAGGAAGCCCATTGAAGTCCCATATCTGAATAATTATTCAGCAGATAATATTGAACTATCTAAATTGGTGAACAGAATGTGGGAAAGTAATAACGCGGAAGGCAGGGTAATCTCAAAGCTTACCGAAAGGGAGGTATTATCTGCTAAAGGTATCGATCCGGATTTTAATCATGATCTTCCTTCCGTCCTGGATTTTATCCACAGACAATCTGGAGAAACTGATATCTATTTTATTCGGAATACATCCGGAGAGCTTTATTCTGGAAACTGTTCATTCAGAGTAACGCACAAGTATCCTGAACTATGGGATCCATCAACCGGGAAGCAGGTCAGATTAGAAAAGTTTACAGAAAGGGATGGTAGGATAAGCATAATTCTTGACCTTGATCCCTGTGCTTCTGTATTTGTTGTTTTCACTGAAAACAAAAGGTCAATTTCAGTAATTCCCAAAAAATCAGCGGGTAATAAAAAAAGCATGAATGTCGATGGAAGTTGGAGAGTTACTTTCCCAAAAGGATGGGGAGCTCCGCCAGAGGCAAGCTTCGACAACCTGATATCCTGGACAGAATCTGAAAGTGAGGGAATTAAATATTTTTCAGGAACGGCCTGCTACTATAAAACAATTTCCATACAGGAGAAGGACATCAAAAATTATCCAGTGATTGAGCTAAGCCTGGGAGAGGTTTGTGATGTGGCAGAAGTATACCTGAATGGTAAATCAGCGGGAATACTGTGGAAGGAGCCATATAGGCTCGATATCACAGATTTAGTACAAGCTGGTGAAAATGAACTAAAGATTGAGATTGTAAATCAATGGGTTAACAGGCTTACCGGAGATATGCTCTCAGATCCCAGGGATCGTTTTTGTCGGACCAATCAGCCATATATAATAAACGATGACCAGGGTTATGATAACTGGACAGAGGATAGTGATGAGACTTACAGATTGAAAGTTTCAGGTTTACTGGGCCCGGTAAAATTGTTATTTTTAAATTAATGACCATGAGTAGAAATAGAACAAAATTCCTGATATGCATTATTTTACAGTGGGTATTCACTGGATCAGTTGTAGCACAGGAAATCTAGTATTAACATAAAAATGAACGTGCACATGAAATTTAAATATTTAATTCTACCGATTTGTGGCTGGATCTTGTTTTTTACCGGCTTAACCTTACAATCATCTTACGCTCAGCCTGAATCATCTAAGACCGAAAAAATTTGCTGGTGGTCCTTTGATACCGAAAGCAAGAATTTTGTTTTTGATGAAGTTCAGCAGAAAAAAGACTCTGTATTTGGAAGTTTTGAGTATGTCCCGGGCATATACGGAAATGCCATAAAAATGGATGGATTTCGCACCTATATAAAAAGGGATCAAAACAATTCAAACAATCTGGTAGGGGCATTTACTGTTGAGTCATGGATCGCACTGGCTAGCTACCCCTGGTTTTGGTCTCCGGTGATCGATTGTTCATACGAGAGGCTAAAAGGTTTCTTTTTTGGAATCGATCCGGAAGGTCATGTAGGTTTTAAAATCGGTGCCGGGAGTTCATGGAATGAGGCAACTACTGAAATGAATATCCAGTTAAGAAAGTGGACACATATAGCAGCAGTATTTGAGCCGGACAAGAAGATATCTCTCTTTATAAACGGAAAAGAAGCCGCTACTGTTGATATCAAAGGTAATTATGTCCCCACGCGGAATGGTTCTCTTACGATTGGCAGGAATAACAGGTCACAGACATGGAATGAATTTCAACTGACCACGGAAGACGCTTATTTCTTTCTTGACGGGTTGCTGGATGAGATTAAAATATCTGGCAAGGCAAAAAGCGAAGATGAGATTAGTAGTGAGTATACTGCTATAAAGAACCTGCCTGTTCCGGCATTAAGCAACAGGAAACAATTACCTACGGGTCCAGTCGGATCAGGAAGCTTTGGAGCATTTTATACCCGACTTGACTATTATAAGGAATGGGATGATTTATGGCGGGTAAGCGATGTGCCGGATGTGTTTGTACGTTTTGATCAATCGCCGGTTCAGCTGATATTCTGGCGAGGAACAAGCTTCAATCCATGTTGGGTTACAGAAAACGGGATTTGGTACACAAACGAGTGGCTGGAAACATGGGGTGACGATGTAGTCAGTTGTGCAGAACCGATTATGGACCGGCAATGCCGATATTCACATGTAAGGCTTATTGAGAACACAGAGGCCCGTGTTGTAATACACTGGCGTTATGCCTTATCAGATGCCCTTTATGATTTTGTAGCTATTGGTGACGACGGCAGGGGTGAATGGTGTGATGAATTTCATATAATTTATCCTGATCAGGTGGGTGTAAGAAAAATGGAATTGCATTATTCCAAACCTGAACGCCGACACGATTGGGTTGAACAGATCGTAGTGTTACCTCCTGGTAAGTATCCAAAGGATGTTATAGAAAAGGAAAGTGTCTCTCTTGTTAATATGTCGGGTGATGTGCAGAAATATTCATGGGATGATGACCTGGAAATAAAAATGCCCGAACCTAAAGGTGCTAATATGTCATTTGTTCATCTTAAATCAACATACCGGCCCTTTTTTATTGTATCGCCCGACCCTGTTGAAACGGTGGAAGGAATATGGGATTCTCCCTATTTTAGAACATATGCCTCCAAAATGGCCATGCCTGGATATCGGCCGGATCCGGTTCCCTCTGAATATGGATGGTGGGATCATTGGCCTGTAGCTCAAATTCCCGGAGACGGCAGGTGGGTGGATACGCCGGATCGCCCCAGTCATTTTAATCTTACAACATTTGTCCAGTGGGGAGACTATGAATATACTGAGAATACGCGCACCCGAATCATGTTGACGGGAATGACAGGCAAAGAAGCCAATGAGCTGGTACCGCTGGCCAAGTCGTGGTTGCAGGCTCCAAAGATGAGAATTACCTCTGATGCTTACAAGGGCGGAACCTATGATCAGACAGAACGAGCATACCTCATTGAAAAAACTGGTCAGGATAATTTGACTCCTTGTAGTTTTGTTGTGGAAGCTTCCAGGGAATCACCTCTTTTAAACCCGGCAATAATTATTAAAAACTGGGGAAACCAATTGTCCACTCTTTCGATCGATGGCCAGAATATTATGCATGGAAAGGATTTCAGACAAGGTATCCGAAAAGAAGCTGAAGGAGAAGATTTGATTATATGGATTAGACTGGATAGTCAAAAGCCTGTGGAAATTACATTGGGACGAGTAAAAAGTAAACATGGATAAGAACACCGTAATTATTTATCTTTCAGATAACGGCTATTTATGGGGTGAGCATGGTCTTGGCGGAAAGTGACTTTTATATGAGGAATCAATTCGGATTCCAATCATTATTCATGTTCCTGGCAAGCCTGATATAATGCGAGGTATAAAGCTTGACAATCTTACATTGAATATAGATATTGCCCCAACCATATAGGATATCGCGGGCATCCTATATTAAAATCAAAAATCAATTAATAGAAAGGAGACGTAATCTCCTAAGGATTTGTACACAATTTGCACGCAAATTCTTTGTTTTTTATTAAATTCAACCCCCGAATATTTATTATCATAATTAAAACAATTTGAAATGAAAAAAGTAACACTATTATTACTTTCAAGTTTTGTTTTGTTTACATCGCATGAATTGTTTCTAAAATCTGACTCATACTTTCTGAATACTAATGAGGAAAGTGAGCTGTTTCTGTTTAATGGAACATTTGATCTGAGTGAGAATACAATCACAAGAGACAGAATTGTTAATGCAAAAATCATTGGTCCGGAATATAAATTTGTACCAACTGAAAAGGATTATTATGATAATGATAATATAACCTGTCTAAAATTCAAAACAGGAAATGAAGGCACCTATGTTGCCGGTATTTCAACTTTACCAAATATAATAGAGTTAACCGCAGAGGAGTTTAATGAATATTTACTTCACGAGGAACTATTAGATGTACTTGCTCACCGAAAGAAAAATGAGCTAACAAATTTATCAGCGAGAGAAAAATATTCTAAACACGTAAAGGCATTATTCCAGGTATCAGGAAAAAGAACAAATAATTTTAATACTGTATTAGGTTATCCAGTAGAATTTATTCCTGTTAATAACCCATATGATCTTAGCAAAGGTGACAAACTTTCCCTGAGATTATTAAAAGAAGGCAAACCATTAACAAATCAAATGGTTCACTTCAGTAATCGATTCAATTCCGAAAATCATTCTCCGGTTGAAAAATCAACGAGAACCAATAAAAATGGTATCCTTACAATTGAATTGGATCAGGTTGGAAGATGGTACGTTGCTACAATTGATATGGTTGAATCCGATGAGGAAAACATCGACTATGTTTCAAATTGGGCAACATTAACTTTTGAGATACGATGAACTCTCTACAATTATATATATATGAAAAAAGTAAGGGTGGTTTGTCCAATCAATTAAATGAGCCGCAACTAATAATGTGGATAGTGTTAAATAATTGGATAAAACCTGATTATACGCATATAGAATGGAGTTGAGATTAGTAAATATTAGTTTAACAATATTGTTAATACAAACCTTCCTGATCGGAGGATGTAGTAATCCTTCAAATGGATTTACAGCAGAAGAGGTAGTTTTTAAGAATAATTTTGATGGAGCCATTCTTTCAGGCACTTTAACAAAACCCATTGGAAAAGATAAATTTCCGGTTGCAATACTTATTTCCGGGGCAGGTCAACAAGATAGAGATGAAACAGTTTATGGACATAAACCTTTTAAAGTCCTGGCGGAATTTTTGTCAAATAATGGTATTGGTATTTTAAGATATGATGACCGTGGCGTTGGCGGTTCGAAAGGGAATGTTTGGAATGCAACATTAGAAGTGCAGGCAAGAGATGCATATGCAGGAATTCGATATCTGAAAACCCGCAAAGATATTGATATCCAAAGCATTGGAATAATAGGTCATAGTTTTGGAGCAATGCAGGGTACTATCCTTGCAAGCAAATACCCGGACATTTCTTTTCTTGTTATGCTTGGTGGTATTGGTATCCCCTGGAGTGAAAATCATATAAAAGCAGATAGATTGTCAAATAAACTTAAAGGAGAATCTGACGAAATTATCGAAGCAGGTAGCCAATTGTTAGAACCTTTACTAAAAGCAATGAGATCAATGCCGGCTAACCAGGAATATCAGATTTCAAGAAATACACTTGTTAAGATCACTGAAAACTGGCAGGCTTCCTTAACAGGCAAAGCCAAAACCAAAATTGAAGAGTTCACAAAATCAAATCCTGATTTTTGGATAAAGAATATTGCAGAAGAATATGCAACTCCAATTTACATTTCCTTTGCTAAGTATGAGCCATCTGAGTATTTATCAAAGATTCAATGTCCGGTTTTATCAATTATTGGAGAAAAAGACGTTCAGGTTATTCCTGGAAATAATGCTGCAATTGAGAATGCTCTAGAAAGTGGTGGAAATAATAATTATAAAGTCATTACCCCAAAAGATATTAACCATTTATTCCAAAAATGCGAAACCGGTTTGATAAGTGAATATGAAACGATTGAGGAAGATTTCAACCTGAATGTGATGATTGAAATTTCTGAATGGATTAATGAAAATGTAAGCCGCTAATTACACCCAAAAATAAAAAATTGTGTAGAAAGTGTAAAATATAAACTATTTATGACACATATACTTGAAAACAATTTCGACCCGGGTTTAAAGTTTGATAAAATACAAAGCACAAGATAGATTGCTTTTGTATAATTTACAGCAGGAAAAGATCCTTCAACATCCTATTATTCAGCTGATTTTAATATATCTTTTGCCTGTTGCCTGGACCACCAAAGCAGACCTGAAAGAACCAGTACAACTATTGTTGGTAATGCCGTAAACCAAATATTTGCCCCTTCTTCTGATTTAATCCACCCATACAATAAAGCCAGTCCGGCAAGTAGAGTTCCTATAGATATTGTTGTTACAAAGATTCCCTGGTTTTTAGGTTTCTGAAAGACCATTATTGCTCCTATTCCAAAGGCAATAAGTGTACCTCCCGACCAGCGGAGCCAGCCGTGAAAAACGGGTTCTCCGCCTGAAAGTTTTACTAAAAAATCAGGGAAAAAGAAATAACTTATGCCGTAAACCAGGCATACAACAGCATAGATTAACAAGGCAGTTTTTAATAAAAAGTAATTTTTGTTTTCTTCCATAATTTGTTCCCTCCATTTTATATTTATCGGGTCGAAATTGTAAACATTATATGTCTTCAGTCAAAAGTGGGCTAAGTATTATTCGAAAATAAGAAATAGTTTTGTTGTTTTAAAAATATATACAGAAATTTGCAGGTATTATAAGAAGAAGAGGTTCCTTTTATTTTAAAGGTTTAACTGCAAATTCCTTAAAATAAACCGTGGACTTTGAATCATGATTTTGCAAGCCAACGGTTCTTGCACCATCAAGTGTTATTTCCATTGTATTCCATTCTCCCGGATCTTTTTGAGGATGAGTATCTAAAAGCTACCACCATTTATTGTCCTTACTTGAACATGAACCCAGAACAATAACAAAAATTAAAAAAGCGAAATATTTTTTCATATTTTAATAATTTAATATCTGCTAATTTAAGAAATCCTCAATTTAAAAAAAAGATGATGCATTTTGTTTGATATTGTGATGCATAACACCAAAGAAAAATGCCACAAAGACACAAAAACACAAAGATTCACAAAAATATTTAGCATAAAATGGAAATAGCGCTAAATTAATTATCAGCATTATAACATAATGTTTATTTTGTATTTTCTAAAGTTTTCTTTTACTTCGTTAAATATTAACAAATATATAAATCGTAACACGATGGCAGTTGTACGTTTTGGTGTATCCTTGCAAGAAGAACAACTTGAAGCCCTTGATAATTATGTAAGGGATAGCCAGTTTGCTAATCGTTCTCAAGCTTTCCGGCAACTTGTTTCGAAAAACCTGGTTGAAAATAAATGGCAACACAATAAAGTTGTTGCAGGAGTGATTACTCTTATATATAATCACCATAAGCGTGATTTATCATTGAAATTAACTGATATTCAACACGACTATCATGATGTAATTCTTTCAAACCAGCACTTTCATCTTAACTATGATAAATGCCTTGAGATTGTTGCTGTTAAAGGAAATGCTTTTAGGTTAACGAAATTGTCTGATAAGCTTATTGCTGTAAAAGGAATACAACATGGAGAACTGGTTATGAGCATAATAGATTAGTGATTTTTTTTATCCAATAGTAACACGAAACTAACATATCATAACACGAAAAGACAGAAATGATGAAAATACTAAGATTTTATGCGATTTTTACAATCTTATTATTTTATCAGGGAAGCTTAAGCTTGCTAAATGCGCAGAGTAGTCTGAAAGATACAATTAAAATCAATGAAGTAATTGTTACCGGAACTAAAGTAGCAGTTTCAAGAAATAATGTTCCACTTACTGTCACGGTGATAAATGAAAAAGAGATTGAGGAAAGTTCAGAATCAGCTCTTTTACCTGTGCTTTCCGAACTTGTACCCGGAATGTTTGTTACCGAACGGGGAATTGCCGGCTTTGGTGTTGCAACAGGCTCTGCAGGTCAAATATCAATCCGGGGAATAGGAGGTTCTCCCAATACGCAGGTTTTGGTACTGCTTAATGGTAATCCGCAATATATGGGAATTTTTGGTCATCCGTTGCCTGATGCGTACGTGGCTTCTGATGTTGAACGGGTTGAAGTGATACATGGCCCGGCTTCAACCTTATACGGCTCAAATGCAATGGGTGGGGTTATAAATATTATTACCAAAAAACAGCAAAAGGATGGGTATAATGCAAACGCACGTATCATGCACGGGTCTTATAATACTCAGAAATATATGGTTAATGGAGGGTATAAGAAAAAGAAATTTAATGTTTTTGCAGGTATCAATCATGACCAGACTGATGGACACCGGGATTCATCGGATTTTTCTATAACCGACGGCTATTTTCGAACAGGGTATGAAATAAATAACCATTTTAAATCAAGTTTTGATTTTTCTTTGTCTCAATTTGATGCAACTGACCCGGGACCGGAAGGAGGAAATGCCGGCAATTCAATTGATATAACAAGAGGGATGGGGGCATTTGTAATCAATAATAAATTTGATAAGATTAGTGGTTCGCTACGTCTCTTTTATAATTTTGGAGAACATAATATTTCGGATGGTTTTCATTCTGCTGATAATAATCATGGGATCGTATTCTATGAAGCTTTTAATTTATTTACAGGGAATACCATTACACTTGGCATAGATTATAAAAATTTCGGGGGAAAAGCAGAGAATACTTTTGCAATGAGTGGTAAGGGTATCGTTTTTTCTGACACTTCAATATTTGAATCAGGAGGGTATATTTTGCTTCAACAAAGAATATTCTCCAAATTGATGCTTAATGCCGGTTTCCGATTGACGCATAACCAGGTATTTGGCAACGAACCTGTCCCATCGATTGGTTTTGCTTATAATGCGACCACAAAAACCATTATTAAGGGATCTATATCTAAAGGTTTCAGAAGCCCGACAATCCGGGAATTATTCATGTGGGCTCCGGCAAATAACACTCTGTTACCTGAACGTATGATACAATACGAAACCAGTGTTAACCAATATCTTCTTAAGGATAAATTATCAGTAGAAATAACTGCATTTAAAGCTAATGGTGACAACCTAATCAAGATCATTATTATGGGAAATCAACCTAAATATGTTAATACCGGGGAATTCTCGAACCTGGGATTGGAATTTGCAATCAATTATATACCATCAGAAAATCTCAAGTTCCACTCGAACTATTCATACATATCAATGGAAGATCCTGTAATTGCTACTCCTGAACAACAATTTTTTCTGGATGGTACTTATAACCGGAATAATCTTAGTTTTAACATTTCGCTTCAAAGCATTATTAATCTGTATATACAAACCGGACAAAATTCTGTAAAGGAATCGTATAACTTGTTAAATATGCGTACTGATTATAAAATTAACAAGCATTTTGATATTTTTGTAAAATGTAAAAACCTCCTGAATACAAATTATCAAATTAATTATGGTTATCCTATGCCCGGGATAATAGTTTTTGGAGGTATTAATCTGCATTTCTAATATACCAAACAATATTTAGCCTGACCTGCGGTGAGCTCGTAAGCTTGGCTCATAGAATTAATGAATCTTTCAGGTTTTAATTGATATATTAGAATTAGCACTTTATCGCTTATTTCAGATCTTTTTTGGGAGTTTACTATAAACAACCGTGCTATTTCTTATTATGCCACATATGCTTAAAAATAGGAACCTGGAAATTCATATTGACCTGCCATGTGAAAATTGGAAAAACGATGATTTTTATAAATAATAACCAAAATCAACAGAACCCCATCAGATAAAATCAGTTAATCAGGTAATTAAAATAATCATTCCTGTCTGATGGAATCAGCCGGGTTAGTTGTGGCTGCCTGGTACGACTGAAAGCTTGTTGTAATTAATGCAGTTAACAAAACCAGGACTGCCGCTAACACAAAAATCCACCAGGGCATATTTGTGCGATATGCGAAATTTTGCAGCCATTTATTCATGAAAAACCAGCCAATAGGAATAGCAATAATATTTGCAAAAACTACCCATTTGGTAAATTCCATTGACAATAACCTGATAATCCCTGTAACCGAACTTCCTAAAACTTTACGGATGCCGATTTCTTTTGTTCGTTGTTGAGCCATAAAGGATACCAGACCAAGGAGACCAAGACATGAAATAAATATTGCCAGAAAAGTAAAATAATTAAATAATTTCCCAAGTCTTATTTCCGGTATATAAAGTTGTTCATAATCATCATCCAGGAAATGATATTCGAAAGGATAATCGGGATTTAATTCATCCCATATTGCATTAATACGACTGATAGAATTTTGAGAATCATTTTCGTTTATTCGAATCAAAATATAATTTAAATATTCACCTACACGGAAGACTAAAGGTTCAACTTTTGTCCTTAATGATTTGAAATTAAAGTCTTTTACAATTCCAATAATAACACCTCTGGTTTCATTGAGGGAAAACCATTGGTTAAGAGGTTCATCCATTCCCATTATTCGGGCTGCTGTTTCATTAATTATGTAATTAACACTATCAGAATTTAAACTGAAATTGCGACCTTCAGACAACCGGATATCAAGTGTAGGTATCAAATCATAATCAACAGTATAGAAATTCATTAATGTATTGTCATCAGGATCCTTTCCTTCCCAGTCTAATCCACTCCACAGGTGTATTGTATTTAATGGTATATCTGATGAAATTGCAACATTTTGAATATTGCTTTCCTGCAAAAGTCTGTCTCTGAAAGTGCTGTAATAATTATTGTAATCTCCCCTTACAGGAAAATAGACCAGGTTTTCTTTGTCATATCCCAATTCTTTTTTGCGAACATATTCTAATTGCCTGTTAACAATAAATACACTAATGATAAGTATAATTGATATGGAGAATTGAACCAGGACAAGAATCTTTCTGAATCCCGATTTTTTTGAATTGGACTGTACCTCTCCTTTTAACACCCGGAGAGGCTCAAATGAAGATAAAAGGAGTGCCGGATAAATACCTGATACCAAACCTGCAAAAAATGCTATCCCAAGGAAAATAAGTATGGTTTTGATATTCAGTATTTGCTCGAAATTTAAAGATTTGCCTGTTAGCTGATTAAAAACATCCAGGAGTAAAAGGATAATGATTATCGCTAGAATATATGCAATAATTGCAATAAAAACCGATTCTCCGAAGAACTGAGAAATGAGCCTGGGGCGTGATGCACCTGAAATTTTTCGCATGCCAATCTCCCTGGCCCTGGTGCCAGATCTTGCAGTTGTAAGGTTTATGAAATTAAGACAGGCTATAAGAAGGATGAAAACAGCAATTAAAGAAAATATATATACATTATTGTTGATCTCAGAAGTGCTGTTATTATAATCAATATCAAAATCAGATTTCAGATGAACATCCCTCAGAGGTTGCAGGTAAATACGGATAGAAATTCCAGAATCCGGAGATCTTTTTTTCAAAGCCTCTTCAATCTTCTGGACTACAACCTGCGGATCTGTGCCATGAACCAATTGGACGTAGCCATTGTAATAATAGTTACCCCAGTTGGTCCGGAAATTGGATCCGAATATATTCGCAAATGGAATAACAATATCAAATTGAATATGCGAATTTAATGGCGGATCTTTCAATACTCCTGATACCGTTAAAAGTACACCTCCATTATAAAAAGAGAGAGTCTTTCCGATGGGGTCTTTTTCACCAAAATATTTTGCTGCTATGCTTTCTGAGATTACAACGGAATTTGTGCCGGTAATTGCCTCTTTCGGATTTCCTTTAATAAACTCATAGGTAAAAAATTCGAAAAAATTTGAATCAACTGCAACTATCTTTTCTTCATAAAATTTTTTCACCCGACCTTCTGATCCTTCAGGTTCATACTCAACCAATACTTTTTCTGACATAGGCCTTAAACACACATGATTTACAATTTCAGGTATTTCATCATCCAGGAAAGAAACCATAGGATAAGGAGTTACAACAGCCTTAAACAAGGCATCAGCATTTTGTACCTCCCCAACTAACCTGTATAGATCAATTTCATTTTCATGAAACCGGTCAAAACTGAATTCATCCGTTACCCATATGAAAATCAGGAATGAACAAGCCATGCCAATTGCAAGACCTGTAATGTTTATGAATGAGAAGAATTTATAATTCTTAATATTGCGCAGAGCTACAAGGAAATAATTTTTTATCATTAGTTTGAAAAAATTATGGTGTTAGAATGATTTATATAATGACGATTTTGAGCACCATTTGTTGCATATTAGTATTATTAAAAATTAAATCCGATCTTGGTTTTATGAATAGATTTATCCCAAACACAAAAATTATGATTATGAAATGGCAAATTAATGTACTAATCCTATTTGGAACTCTTTTATTTTTCAACTGTGGTATGAATAGGTCAATAGAATAATTCATTGAATTCGTGAATTTTTCAGGTTGAAAAAACTTATACAATATTTGTATCCATATTCGCAGGTTTTTATTAAATTCACCCCCCAATATTTATTAACCTTATAAAAAATAATTGAAATGAAAAAATTAGCATTTTTACTTTTAACTGTATTAGCATTTTTTTCCTGCAATACAACTCAGGATAAATTTATCGGACTACAGCTATGGTCGGTTCGCGATGATATGAAAAAAGCTCCGGAAGAGACTATTGTAAAGGTAGGCGAAATAGGATATTCATTTGTTGAAGCTGCCGGTTATGCCGATGGTAAATTCTATGGAATAGAACCTGCTGATTTTAAAGCATTGGTTGAAAAAAACAACATGGTTTTTCTCTCTTCACATACCGGACAGAATATGCCTGATTCTGCAAATTGGGAAAACACTATGGCATGGTGGGATACCTGCATTGATGCCCATGTTGCTGCAGGAGTAAAATATATTGTACAACCATTTATGGGTAGTGCAGGATATGATAGTATTGCAGGACTAAAAGCTTACTGTGACTATTTTAATGCTGTGGGTGAAAAATGTAATGAAAAAGGCATTCGGTTTGGTTACCACAACCACAGCGGAGAGTTTGCTGAACTTGAAGGAGAGGTAATCTACGATTATATGCTTCAAAATACTGATCCTGACAAAGTAATGTTCCAGCTTGATTTATATTGGATTAAGGAAGGCGGCGGAGATCCGGTAGCGTATTTTAACAAATATCCAGGTCGTTTTGAATTGTACCATGTAAAGGATAAAACAGAGCTTAGTGCCGATGGAGAGATGGATTTTGTACCTGCATTTGAAAATGCTGAGAAAGCCGGAATGAAATATTATATCGTTGAGGTAGAGGAGTATAATTTTGAACCAATAGTTAGTGTTGAAAAAAGCTATGAGTATCTGGTGAATGCTCCTTTTGCAAAATAAATAATTGATAAAGGATATTGGGGGGGATTACGAGGTGTATTGGAATTATGGTTGGAATGCGGCTTAAAATTCCAATACCCTGCCTGTACCCATTTCAATATAATCGTTTCCGTATGCTTCTTTGAATAATTTTATTTGTTTATCGCCGGTGCAATGAGTTGCCCCGCACTTTTTTACACCTAATTCCCGGAATTGACTAATGATTTCTTTGACTGCTTTTTCTGAATGGTCCTTGAGATGGAATCCCCCAAAGACAAGATAAATATCTTCTTCCATAATTTCCTGCACTTTCTTAATAATGTTAACAATACCAGGGTGAGAGCATCCTGTTACCACTACAATCCCTTTATTTGTATTTACAATTAAAGATTGCTCGTTTACCCGTCCTTCCATTTCTCCTGTGGAAAAAACATCTTTACATATTTCAGCAGGTTCATTTATAAGAATTACAGATGCCCCGGCGTCTTTAACTTTATCAATAAATTCTCCGGGAAATGAATGAGGCAGGTAAACAGGAATTCCGCTTTTCTTTTCGAGGAATGTGAAAAGACCTCCGGTATGGTCCCAGT
>JAGGXD010000122.1 GCA_021163295.1 Bacteroidales bacterium | reverse complement strand
TTTTCTGGATTGTCAGGTTGGTGGGTGAATTCAATATTTCGTTTAAGGCGTGAGAATCCGGCTCTTTTTACCGCAGTGCCGGAAAACAATTTGTTATACCTCTCTTCATCCAAATTATTCCAGTCATCCCCGGTCATTTCCAACATTTTCTTACGTGGCATAAAATCAGGTTCACCGGCAGGTTTTATCCCCCTGTTCCAGGGACATATATCCTGACAGATATCACAGCCAAACACCCAATTTCCCATTTTCCCTTTTAGGCTATTTCCAATTTCTCCCTTATTCTCAATGGTCTGATATGAGATACACCGGCTGGCATCTATCACCCGATCGGCAACAATGGCATTAGTAGGACATGCATCAATACACTTTGTACAATTACCACAATAATCTTTTGCAGGATTATCATACTCCAGCTCAAGATCAATAATTAGTTCACCAATAAAAATAAATGAACCATATTTCTTGTTTATCAGGTTTGAATGTTTGCCGATCCATCCCAGACCACTCCGGGCAGCCCATGCTCTTTCCAGGACAGGAGCCGAATCAACGAAAAACCTTCCTGTTACAGTTTCATCAAAACCCCGGATAATTTCAAGCAATTTTTCCAGTTTTTTCTTAACAACCTTATGATAATCACGCCCGTAGGCATACTTTGAAATTTGCAGACTTTTTTTATCATTCTTAACTTCAGGCGGATAATAATTAAGAATAACAGAAATAACCGACCTGGCTCCCTGAACTAGTTTTGTGGGATCTGTTCGTTTATCAAAATACCCAACCATGTAACTCATTCCTGCGTACATATTATTATTAAGCCAATCGGTAAGATATGCAGCATCTTTATCGAGAAAACCGGCAGGAGCAATACCACAATCCTGAAAGCCGAGTTTTTTTGCCTCAGTCTTTATTAAAGTAGTGATCTCTGCTTTTTCCATCATTCCATTATTCCCTCTATTCCCTTCTACAAAAATCCCAGTTCCAGTTTTGCCTCTTCAGACATCATACTTTTGTCCCATGGAGGATCAAAGGTCAGTGTAATATCAACGTCTTTTACACCTGTAATGCTGCCAACCATATTTCTTACATCGGCAATCAGGTCATCTGCCATCGGACAGTTTGGGGCAGTCAATGTCATGGTTATCCGGGCAACTTTATTTTCATCAACAGCTATTTCATATATCAGTCCGAGATCATAAACATTTACAGGAATCTCCGGATCAAAAACAGTCTTTAGTGCTTTTAATATCTGACCTTCCATCATCAAAAAATCATTTTCCTCAGCCATAATATAAAAATTCAAGTTGAAAGTTAAAAGTTGAAAGTTAAAAGGAAGAGTTAAGTTTTGTATAAAATGCCAGTCCGTAAAGCTTCATTTGCTTCATCATTGCCAGCAGTCCGTTCGATCTTGTAGGTGACAGATTTTCTTTAAGCCCTATTCTGTCAATAAAGTAGAGATCAGCATCTTTTATCTCCTCCGGTTTACGCCCCGACATTACTTTTACCAGTAAGGCAACTATACCTTTGGTAATAATTGCATCACTATCTGCAGTGAACATAATTTTTCCATTATCCAATTCTGCATGAAGCCATACTTTCGACTGGCATCCTTCTATAAGATTTTTATTATTCTTATGTTTCGGATTAATTGGCTCAAGCCGGTTACCCAATTCAATCAGCCAATTATACTTATCCATCCACTCATCAAAAAGTTCAAAATCATCAATAATTTCGTCCTGAATTTCGTTTAGTGTCATTTCAATTTTACTTTTTTCGACTATTTACTTCATCTTTTCATGCGTTACGAGTTACGAGTTTCGGGTTACGAATTGCGAGGGCCCAGCATTTCTTTCACTTTCAACAGTGCATCATATAATCTATCGATCTCCTCCTTTGTATTATAGAACGCCAGTGAAGCCCTGATGGTTCCTTCAATACCAAAATGATCCATAACCGGCTGGGCACAATGTGTCCCTGTCCTCACAGCTATACCAAGCTTGTCAATTATCATGCCGGCATCATACTGGTGTATTCCTTCAATAAGGAAAGATAGGATACTGATCTTATTCGCTGATGTACCATAAAATCTCAGCCCTTCAACCTGACTTAACTTCCTGTTAGCATACCCGGATAACTCACTTTCGTATTTTTCTATTTCTTCTCTTCCGGTTTCTGTAACATAATCGAGTGCTGCAGCCAGTCCCACGGCTCCAACATAGTTAGTAGTGCCTGCTTCGAACTTAAAAGGAAGATCGTTATAGGTGGTTTTTTCGAACGTTACATTTTTTATCATATCACCACCTCCCTGGTACGGGGGCATTTCTTCAAGCCATCTCTCTTTTCCATAAAGAACTCCAATTCCGGCAGGCCCATAGATCTTATGTCCTGAGAAGACGAAGAAATCACAATCGAGATCCCTGACATCAACTACTCCATGCTGAACTGACTGAGCCCCATCAACCATAACAGGAACATTATTAGCATGAGCTGTTTTGATCATTTTCTTAACCGGATTAATGGTACCCAGTGCATTCGAAACATGTGTTATAGCAAGGATCCTGGTTTTCGGAGTAAACATTTTTTCAAAACCATCAAGTAGCAGATCCCCGTTATCATTGATAGGAATGATCTTCAACTTACATCCTTTCCTGTCACAGAGCATTTGCCAGGGAACAATATTAGCATGATGTTCCATTTCTGTGAGGATGATCTCATCCCCTGCTTTTATATATTTTTCGCCAAAGGAAAATGCCACACCGTTAATTGAAGCTGTTGTGCCGGCAGTAAAAATAATCTCGTGATTTTGTTCTGCATTGATGAATTTTTTTACCCTGTTCCTTGCAGATTCATATTCGGCGGTAGCCTGTTCGCTGAGGAAATGTACTCCTCTGTGGATACTACTGTTACTATGTGAGTAAAAACTGCTTATTTTCTCAATTACCGCCCGTGGTTTTTGTGAGGTAGCCCCGTTATCCAGGTATATCAATGGATTTCCGTAAACTTTCTGTTGCAGGATAGAGAAATCTTTTCTTATTTTTTCAACGTCAAACATATTATAACTAATAACATTTCATCGCACAATTATCACATGGGGACAATTCACCTTTGAGCCTTTTTTCAACCAGTTCATCAATCCTTTTAAGCAGAGCTTCTACCTTTACATTTCCAATAACCTCATGAGCAAAGGCAAACATCATTATAAGCCTTGCTTCCTTTTCAGGAATCCCTCTTGCGCGCATATAAAACAGAGCCTCTTCATCAAGTTGTCCAACTGTTGCACCATGACTGCATTTCACATCATCGGCGTAAATTTCCAATTGCGGTTTGGTATATATTTTAGCATCATCAGTGAGTAAAATATTATTGTTAGCCTGGTATGCATGTGTTTTTTGCGAATCTTTTCTGACAAGTATTCTGCCATTGAAAGCTCCTGTGGCTGAATCATCCAGTACCCCTTTATAAAGCTGATTGCTAAAGCAGTTTGGCTTTGCATGATCGATATAGGTATAATTATCCACATGTTGTTCCCTGTCAACCAGGTAGAGACCATATGAATTGTTCTCTGCTCCCTCACCATTGAGCAATACATTGACATTATTCCTCACAACTCCTCCATGAAGTGTCATAATGTTTGAAGTCATGCTGCTGTTCGCTTCCTGGTTAACGAAAATATGTGAAAATTGCACTGCATTATTATGTTCATTCTGAACTTTAACATAATCGAAAGAAGCATTTTCGGCTGTATATATTTCAGTAACCGAATTTGTCAGGAATTTATTAGGTGTCATGGCATGATCACAAATAATAACTCCGGCTTCTGCATTCTTTTCAACAATTATCAGATTCCTGTGCTGCACCATAATATCCTCTTTAGCCATAACAAGATTTACAATCTGAATAGGTTTTTTATAAACAGACCCTTCGGGAACATAAAGGAATATTCCATCCTGTGCAAATGCCGAATTAAGCGCTACCAAACCATCCTTGTGGGATGCATATTTACCATAATGTTTTTCAAAAAGCCCGGGAAATTTATGTGATGCAGAAGCAAGGCTCCCAATAATAATTCCTGATGGCAGTTCCTTTAAAGAATTCCCGTTTTTCTTATCAAAAAACCCGTTAACTAAAAGAACCAAATGAGCATCCAGGGTAGGGATATCGCACTGGAATACACTAGCCAGGTCAAATTCCACCTTTCGCGGTTCCAGGTATTTCCGGTAGCCATTTCTGAAAAGAGGTTGCAAAGGTGTAGGGATCCCGAGTTTTTCAAAATCCCTTATACCGGACTTCCTGACCATATTAACCGGGGCAGAAGCTTTTGCCTCAAACATACTTCTGTTTTCCTTATAGAGGTCAATAAATTCGCGTTCAATATCCGATATAACCGTTTTGTTTTGCATTTCGTCCTTTTCTCTTCAGTGTTAAACCAAATCAGTTACCATTTACCTGGTTTTTGATCCATTCATACCCCTTTTTCTCAAGCTCCAGAGCCAGTTCTTTACCACCCGATTTTACTATTCTACCATCAAATAATACATGTACATAATCAGGAATAATATAATCAAGTAGTCGTTGGTAGTGAGTAATAACTATGGTGGCATTATCTTTCCTCTTCAGTTTATTAACACCGTTTGCCACTATTTTCAGGGCATCAATATCGAGTCCTGAATCTGTTTCATCCAGAATAGCAAGTTTAGGTTCAAGCATAGCCATCTGGAATATTTCATTTTTCTTTTTCTCGCCCCCCGAGAACCCGGCATTCACTGAACGGTTAGTAAGTTTGGAATCAATCTCAACCAGATCCTTCTTCTCCCTCAGCAATTTCAGAAAATCCTTTGCTGAAAGTGGTTCAAGTCCTTTATGCTTCCTGTGTTCGTTCAGAGCTGCCTTTAGAAAATTCACCATTGTAACACCCGGAATTTCAATTGGATACTGAAATCCAAGAAAGATCCCTGCCTTTGACCTTTCCTCAGGATTAAGGTCGAACAGGTTTTTCCCAAGATAAGTAATACTTCCACCGGTAACATCAGCAAGTTCTTTCCCCGCTACCAGGGACGCCAGGGTGCTCTTCCCGGAACCATTGGGCCCCATAATAGCATGTACTTCCCCTTCATTAACCTCCAGGGTTATCCCTTTCAGAATTTCTTTGTCTTCTATTGATGCTCTAAGATCCTTTATACTTAACATAGATTTCATTATGTTATATGTTACTTGTTAATCCCTTACCCAACACTTCCTTCAAGACTTATCTGTAATAGCTTTTGTGCTTCAACAGCAAATTCCATTGGAAGCTTATTAAGAACTTCTTTTGCATATCCATTCACTATCAAACCAATAGCATCTTCTGTTGAGATACCACGCTGGTTACAATAAAATATCTGATCCTCCCCTATTTTTGAAGTAGTTGCTTCATGTTCAACAATTGAATTGGCATTATCCACTTCTATATAAGGGAATGTATGTGCACCACACTTATCTCCCAGCAACAGGGAATCGCACTGAGAGAAATTCCTGGCATTTTCAGCATTTTTTACTACTTTAACCAGTCCGCGATAGCTATTATTACTGAATCCGGCAGAGATACCTTTTGAAATAATAGTACTTTTTGTATTTTTTCCAATATGGATCATTTTAGTACCCGTATCTGCCTGTTGATAGTTATTTGTAACCGCCACAGAGTTAAATTCTCCCACAGAATTATTCCCTTTCAGAATGCAGCTCGGGTATTTCCATGTAATTGCCGAACCTGTCTCCACCTGGGTCCAGGATATCTTCGATCGTTCACCACGGCATATACCTCGTTTTGTAACGAAGTTGAAAATCCCTCCTTTACCATTCATATCACCCGGATACCAATTTTGTACAGTGGAATATTTAACATATGCATCTTTTTCAACAATAATCTCCACTACGGCAGCATGTAACTGGTTCTCATCCCTCATTGGAGCTGTACAACCCTCCAGATAACTAACATAACTTCCCTCTTCCGCAATAATAAGTGTACGCTCAAACTGTCCCGTATTAGCAGCATTTATCCGAAAATAGGTTGATAATTCCATTGGAGCTTTAACTCCTTTGGGTAAATAGCAAAATGAACCGTCGCTGAATATTGCCGAATTGAGTGATGCAAAATAGTTATCAGTATATGGAACAACCGATCCCATGTACTTTTTAATAAGATCTGGATGCTCCATAATAGCTTCACTCATTGAACAAAAAATAATTCCATGCTCAGCCAGAGTTTCCTGAAAAGTGGTTTTAACTGATACACTATCTATTACAGCATCGACAGCCACTCCTGTAAGCCGCTTCTGTTCATCAAGAGATATACCAAGTTTATCAAAGGTTTTTTTAAGTTCAGGATCCACATCATCCAGACTTTCAGGTCCTTTCTGACTCTTTGGAGCCGAGTAATAACTGATATCCTGGAAATTAATTTCAGGAATTTTCAGATGTGCCCAATCCGGCATTTTCATTTTCAGCCAGTGACGATAAGCTTTCAAACGAAATTCAAGCATAAATTCCGGTTCATTTTTCTTTGCGGATATAGCACGTACAACATCTTCATTCAACCCTGGCGGAAAGGTATCTGTATCTATTTCAGTATAAAATCCGTATTTATAATCGGTTCCTGTAACTTCGCTTAATATCTTGTCTTGCTCCTTCTTCATAATTTCTCAATTGCCTGATAATGTAAAACTCTTATTTTCAGAACAGTATTGTTTATTGATAGAATTATTCCAAATAAGTGCAAATATAGTAATTCACATAAGAAAATGGCTTTGCAAATTAATACAAAAATCTCCTAACTTTGACGAAAAAGAAATCGGCAGTCCCGAAAAACCAGAAATCTTTGATTTCATAGTTTTTCGAGGATCCTCGAAAATTTAAGCATTCCGAATTTATGACAGATAAAGAAAAAAGAACACCAATATCAGAATTGGGAGAATTTGGCTTGATCGATCACCTGACAGAAAAAGTCAGAATAAAAAATAAAAGCACAAAAAAAGGTATAGGAGATGATGCTGCTATAATCGATCATGGTAAAGATCAAACAGTTATCACCTCAGACATTTTGCTTGAGGGAATTCATTTTAACCTTATTTACACACCTTTGAAGCATCTTGGATATAAGGCGGCAGTTATTAACTTTTCCGATATATATGCTATGAATGCCGACCCTACCCAAATGATTATTTCCTTAGGAATATCAAATAAATTTACTGTTGAAGACATTGATCTTTTATATGAAGGGATAAATTTAGCTTGCGACAACTACGGGGTTGACCTTGTTGGAGGCGACACCTCATCCTCGCTTACTGGTCTGACTATCAGCATTACAGCTATTGGACATGCACCTAAAAATGATATTGTTTACAGGAATGCTGCCGTGATAAATGATATTATATGTGTTACGGGGGACCTTGGGGCAGCCTACCTGGGCTTGCAGTTACTTGAAAGAGAGAAAAAGATTTTCGTGGAAGTTCCCGGTGCCCAGCCCGATCTTGGTAATTACGAATATGTTCTGAGACGGCAGTTAAAACCCGAACCCAGGGTTGATGTAATTAAAAAACTAAAAGAAAAAAAAGTAAGACCTTCATCAATGATTGATATTTCAGACGGACTCTCTTCCGAGATCCTTCATATTTGTAAAAGTTCAGGTAAAGGCTGTAAGATCTACCAGGAAAAAATACCTATTGATAAAGAAACTGAAAAACTTGCTGAAGAATTTAAGCTTGATCCCATAACGGCAGCTCTAAACGGAGGCGAAGACTACGAATTGGTTTTCACTCTGTCGATGGATGATTTTGAAAAAATAAAAGAAACACCATTTATTCATCCTATAGGTTATATTACTGAAAAGAGCCAGGGATATAATCTTATCACGCCAGATGGTATATTGGTTAAATTACAGGCACAAGGCTGGAATGCCCTCTAATCCATCTTACCCTTTTATTATACCTCTTTTCGATTTTTTTATAAAGGAAAGTATATAATCCCGCTCAGAAGTTGCGGGCATCTCATTTTCAATTTTCTCCATTGCCTGGGTAAAATTCAACCCTTTCTGGTAAATCAATCTGTAAATTTCATGTATCTCCTCTATTTTTTCATTACTGAAATTTCTCCTTGTAAGACCAATAGAGTTAATTCCGAGATATGTCAGGGGTTCGCGGTCGACTTTAACATAGGGCGGAACATCTTTTCTAACTTTCGATCCTCCTCCTATCATCACATGTCCGCCAATATTAACAAACTGGTGTACTACAGTAGTTCCTCCAAGAATAGCCCAGTCGTCAATAATCACCTCGCCGGCAAGTCCGACACTATTTACTAAAATACAATTATTCCCCACAACACAATCATGTGCAATATGTACATAAGCCATTAACAGGGTATTGTTCCCTATTACGGTTTTGTGAGAAACTTTTGTACCACGATTCACTGTCACACATTCCCTGATAGTAACATTGTCTCCAATCTCTGCGGTACTTTCTTCTCCGGCATACTTCATATCCTGGGGAATAGCTGAGATTACGGCATCGGGAAATATACGGCATTTTCTGCCAATCCTGGCACCATCCATTATAGTAACATTTGGACCAATCCATGTGCCATCGCCAATTTCCACATCGCCTGCTATATATGAAAATGGTTCGATCACAACATCTTTCCCTATACGAGCATCAGTATGGATATATGCTAATTCTGATCTCATTTTTCTTTTGTTTTTATTACCTGTGCCATAAGCTCACCTTCAACAACAAGTTTATCACCCACATATGCTCTTCCATACATGGTGGCAATACCACGCCGGATGGGGTCTTGTAATTCAAGTTTTAGAATCAGTGTATCGCCCGGAACAACCATTCGTTTGAATTTTACATTATCAATTTTCAGGAAATAAGTAGAATAATTCTCCGGATCGGGAACAGAGTTAAGCACCAACATTCCCCCAACCTGAGCCATAGCCTCAATTTGCAGCACTCCGGGCATAATTGGTTCATCCGGAAAATGTCCCTGGAAAAAAGTTTCATTGTATGTTAAGTTCTTAACGCCTACAACAGAATGATCATCCATGTATATAATCTTGTCAACAAGCAGGAACGGGTAACGATGTGGTAGTCTTGAACGGACCTCTTTAACATCCATTAAAGGAGCTTGATTGGGGTCATAGACGGGAATAGATTTTTTTGAAGTTTCCTTTTTTATCTCCTGTTTAATACGTTTTGCCAGTTCGGTATTGGCAAAATGCCCCGGGCGTGTGGCTACTATTCTTCCTTTAATCGGCTTCCCGACCAAAGCCAGATCGCCAATGATATCCAACAATTTATGACGGGCAGGTTCATTACTGAAATGAAGATTTATATTATTTAAGATCCCTTCGGAATTAGCTTTGATATGAGGTTTATCAAACAGATCAGCAATTCTGTCAATTTCCGATTGCTTCACTTTCCGGTCAAGAATAACAATTGCATTATCAAGATCACCACCTTTTATCAGACCCATTTTTGCAAGACCTTCCAGCTCATGAAAAAACACGAAGGTTCTGCACATAGATATTTCTTTCTCGAAATCAGAAATCCTGTCAAGAATCGCATACTGATTACCAAGAACTTTTGAATTATAGTCTATCAAGACATTGACACTCAGATGGTCGTCAGGATAAACTATCATATCCACTCCATTTTCTTCGTTTGAGTAGACAATTTTTTCTTTAATAACAAAGTAATCCCTTTCGGCATCCTGTTCAACAATTCCGGCTTTTTCGATCGCTTCAAGAAACATATGAGAACTCCCTCCCATAATCGGCGCTTCAGGACCATCAATTTCAATCAGAGCATTATCTACTTGTTTTCCATGAAAAGCTGCAAGGACATGTTCAATTGTCGCAATTTTATGACCATTTTCCTGAAGTGTTGTACCTCTTGACGTATCTACAACATTTTCAGGCATTGCTCTTATTATTGGTTTATCCGGCAGGTCACAGCGACAAAATTTATATCCATGATTTTCAGGAGCCGGTTTAAAAGTCACAGAAACATCTACCCCCGAATGAAGGCCTTTCCCCCTGAGGGTAACCGGGCCTTTTAGTGTTCTTTGTTTTTCACTCATATAATGGTAAAAGTTATTTTCTTCATTAACGGTGCGCAAGATAATAAAAATGATTTAATAATTATTGCATAAAAGGCTAAGGCTAAGGCTAAGGAGGTAGGATATTCGCAAAAGTTTAGCCGGCGTTGTGTCAATCTTTTTTTTTCAATTCATTTACCTCTTTTCTCAGGGCATCAATTTCAGCCTTAAGTGCCGGGAGTTTCCTGAAATAAACATATGATTTCATATAATCAGAAAAACCAATTGCGGGAGAGCCCAATAACACTTTCCCTTCATCCTTAACATCTGCAATCAGTCCTGCCTGAGCTCCAATTTTTACACCATCAGCGATAGAAATATGACCGGCAAACCCAACCTGTCCACCAACCATACACTCACCTCCCAATTTTGTTGATCCTGAAATTCCTGTCTGAGCAGCTATTACAGTGTTTTTGCCAATTTCTACATTATGGGCAATTTGTATTAGATTATCAAGCTTAACACCTTTCCTTATTATTGTCGAACCCATAGTTGCTCTGTCAATTGAACAATTCGCGCCAACTTCAACATCATCTTCCAAAATCACATTACCCACCTGGGGAATTTTCTTATAATCCTTGCTGGATTTCGGAGCGAATCCAAAACCATCAGATCCGATAATTGTCCCGCCATGAATTATGCATTCTGCTCCAACCCGGCAATCATAGTATATCTTTACTCCCGGATAGATAACCGTCCCATTCCCAATAATAGCCTGATCGCCTATATAAACATGCGGATATATTTTAGCGTTATCTTCTACAACGGCATTTTCGCCAATATAAACAAATGGTCCGATATAAACATCCTTCCCAATAGTTGCCGATTTTTCAATTACTGCCATGTCGTGAATACCTTTTTTCACAGGCTTCTGTTGCTCGTACAATTCCAGTAATGAAGCAAGTGACTGGTAAGAATTTTTAACTCTTATTAATGTACAACTCACTTTTCCATCAACATTAAAATCTTTATTTATTAACACAATTGACGCTTTTGTTGTATATAAATACTTAGCATATTTTGGATTAGCAAGAAATGCTATTGTGCCTTCTTTCCCATTTTCAATTCCCGAAACATTATTTACTGAAACATCAGGATTCCCTTCAATTTCTCCATTCAGAAACTGTGCGATAATTTTTGCCGTATATTTCATCGGTTTTTGTTATATGTTAATTGTTATTTTTTATTTTTATTTTTATTCAAACATTTTTCAAATCTCAGAGACAAGGCATGCCTTGTCTCTACAAACATCTTTAAACATCAAACATTCTTCTCTCTTCCCATTATTCCATTATTCCATCATTCCATTCTTTAAAATAGCATAAAAGGTGTCTTTTCTCCGTTTTTTTCAATACTGATATTTTAAGCATTTCAGAAACATCAGACAGATCTTCTAACCGGCCCGATTTGTCCATTATTCTTATCTCCTTCTCTTCCGGGCTATAGGTATTGGCACTAATTGTAAGCATAAAAACAAAATAATTCATTACATCTTCAGAAAGGGAATAACGCAATTTTATTCTCTTTCTCATTTCTTCTATCCTTTGTTCGGGAAAAGGATCATTACTAATTTCAACTTTATACAACTGTCTGTTAATTATTCCTTTACATAAATATGATAATGTGAAATCGGGATGATCTGCCCAAACCCTGGCACAAGAGATTATATCATTGTCATCAAGGTTAGAAAAATGATCAAGAACTTCTTCTTTAGTAAACCAGGGATTTGCAGAAAAAAGAGTTTCCCTGTTCACGTGATTATACAAGAAAAACTTCAGGGAAGGAGTTGCAAATAGTTCTACACCCTCATCAGCCAAAGTTTTAGCCCTTTTTAAAATATTAACTAATAGTTGCTCACCTGCTATAACAGTTTTATGCATATAAACCTGCCAGTACATAAATCTCCTTGCAATAAGAAATTTCTCAATGGAGTAAATACCTTTGGCTTCAACAACCAGATCACCCTCTGCCACATTCAGCATTTTTATTATTCTGTCAAAACTCACAGAACCTTCAACCACACCACTAAAAAAGCTATCCCGTCGAAGATAATCAAGGCGGTCCATATCAATCTGTCCTGAAATAAGTTGGTGTAGAAATTTTTTCTTGTAATCCCCTTTGAATATTTCAATTGCCATATCCAGTTTCCCGTTGAACAATTTATTAAGGTATTCCATATAAATACCTGAAATATCTTCATGTGTAATATGCTCAATAATACTATATTCAAGAGCATGGGAGAACGGACCATGCCCGATATCATGCAAAAGTATTGCTACAGATACAGCTTTAGCTTCTTCCTGTGTAATTTCATGACCTTTTTCCCTAATAGTCTGTATTGCAAGACTCATAAGATGTAATGCCCCCAGTGCGTGTTGAAAACGTGTATGCGTAGCTCCGGGATAAACATAATTTGTCAACCCAAGTTGTTTAATCCTTCTTAATCTCTGAAACCAGGGATGCTCAACTAATTCATAAATCAGATCTGACGGGATACCAATAAACCCATAGACCGGATCATTAATTATTTTATGTTTATTCTTGCCTGACACTTTTGGTTTTAGTAATTATTTAAGGTTTTTCAATATAATACTTAGTTATCTTGGAATATTGGAATGTTGGAATACTGGAATACTGGAATGCTGTGTAACCCAGCGTTCAAAGTTCAAGGTTGAACACGACTTTTAACACTGCATCACATTCTTCACTCTTCCCAATATTCCATCATTCCATTCTTCCATTCTTCCACTCTTCCAAATTCGGTATAAATATAGCACTACAAAGTTGTTATAACTATTGGAAATTTCAAAAATCCTGTTATACTTCTTGTTTTGTTATTTTAATGATAATAATTATCTTTGTGCACAGAAAAGTGAAGAGTTGTATTAAGGGGGACGGAAAGTCCCCTATTTTTATATCATTTTTATGATTAATACAGAAAGGATTGAAAAAATTGTAAAAGACTGGACAGAAGATAAAGACATCTTCTTTGTTGCTCTATCGATAGGTTCAGGGAATATAATTAAAGTATTACTTGACAAGCCTGAAGGGATTACTATTGATGAATGTGTAGTAATAAGCAGAATGATTGAAGCCAGGCTCAATCGCGATGAAGAAGATTATGAATTACAAGTTTCCTCTCCGGGACTTAGTATGCCATTTAAGGTTATTGAGCAATATTACAAAAACAGGGGTAACAAAATTGAAGTAATAACACAGGATGGGTTAAAAATGAAAGGGATATTAAACAAAGTAACCGATAAAGGAATTGAACTTGGTATTAAAACAAGGAATAAAAAGGAGAAGAAAAAAAAGGTTATTCATAAAAATATTTCTTTAGATTTTAACCAAATAAAAACAGCTAAAACAGTAATAGCTTTTTAAATAGGAAAACAAATGGAAAACATGAATTTAATCGATACATTTTCTGAATTCAAAGAATTGAAAAACATTGATCGTACAACTATGATGAGTGTTCTGGAAGATGTTTTCCGGAGTGTTTTACAGAAGCAGTTCGGTACAGATGAAAATTTCGACATTATCATCAACATTGATAAAGGCGACTTTGAGATTTGGAGAAACAGGGAAGTTGTTGAAGATGATAAAATTGAAGACAAAAATTTACAGATAAGTCTTTCTGAAGCTACTAAAATTGACGAAGATTATGAAGTTGGGGAAGAGGTAACAGATGAAGTAAAACTCATTGATTTTGGCAGAAGGACCATCTTATCATTAAGACAAAACCTGACTTCCAGAATACTTGATCTGGAGAAGAATTATGTTTTCAACAAATATAAAGACCGGGTTGGTGACATTATTACAGGGGAGGTTTACCAGGTCTGGAAACGAGAGATCCTTATCCTGGATGATGAAGGAAATGAACTGATAATGCCAAAGGAAGAGCAAATTCCGTCAGACTTTTTCAGGAAAGGAGATACTTTACGGGCAGTTATTGTAAGAGTTGAGATGAGAAATAACAATCCACTTATTATCATTTCCCGTACATCACCTGTTTTTCTCGAAAGATTGTTTGAACTTGAAGTTCCTGAAATTTTCGACGGATTGATAACCATTAAAAAAATAGTCAGGATCCCCGGAGAAAGAGCAAAAGTTGCAGTTGAGTCCTACGATGAGAGAATTGACCCTGTAGGAGCATGCGTTGGTATGAAAGGCTCCAGAATTCATGGTATTGTAAGAGAGTTAAAGAATGAAAACATTGACGTTATTAATTACACAACAAACATAAAATTGTTTATCTCCAGATCGCTCAGTCCTGCAAAAGTAGAATCAATCAAGATGTTGGATGAAGATGAGCGTGCAGAAGTATTCCTGCAGCCCGAAGAGGTTTCACTGGCAATAGGGAAAGGCGGATTAAATATCAGGCTTGCCAGTCAGCTTACCGGTTACGAGATAGATGTATACAGAGAAACAGATACTGAAGATGCAGAAGATGTTAATCTTGAGGAATTTACAGATGAAATTGAAAGCTGGGTTCTTGATGAACTAAAGGCAATTGGATGCGATACAGCTAAAAGTGTCCTGGAATTATCTTTAAGCGATCTGGTTAAAAGAACCGATCTCGAAGAAGAAACCATAAAAGATGTTTTAAAAATTTTACATGAAGAATTTGAGTGATTTATTTAATATATTATATATTAGCGGATTACTTATGAATATTATGCACATAGGAAGATATTAATGACACAAGGGAAAAAAGGAATACGACTTAGCAAAGCTGCAAAAGAGTTTAATGTAGGAATCAACACTATTGTTGAATTCCTGCATAAAAAAGATATTACTATTGAAACTAACCCAAATACAAAAATTTCTCCTGAAGCGTATGAATTTCTCGCTATTGAATATAGTTCTGACTCAACTGCAAAAAAAGAATCGGAAAAATTAAGTATGCGGAACCTCCAGGAAACTCAGGAGTATGCCACAACCGATGAAACAGAAAACGATATTGAATCCCCGGATGCAACTGAAACTACTGAAGAAGTATTAATCACTGACGTAAGCGGGACTGACGCTGAAATAGAAAAACCAAAAGACGAACCTGTTTCTGAAGAAAAACCAGTTGAGGAAAAAAAATCTGAAAAAGGCAAGGAAATTAAGATTATAGGTAAAATTGATCTTGATTCAATCAAGAGTAAAACCAAACCTGAAAAGAAATCTGAAAAGAAAAAAGAAAAAATACCTTCCGGGAAAAAAGTTACAAAGAAAGAAGATCCTATAAAAAAAGAAAAAGAAGAACCGGCTATAGATGTTGAAATAAAAGAAACAAAACCTGCCGAAGAAGAAATTGAAAAAGTTTATAAATCAGATTTCAAGAAATTATCAGGACCTACCGTTGTTGGTAAAATAGATCTTCCTGCCAAAGAGGAAAAGAAAAAGCCTGTTGCTTCATCCGACAAACAGCCCAAAAAGAAAAAGAAAAGAAAGAGAATTAAAAAGGATACTGATAAAGTTGATTTTAAGGATAAGGGGAAAAGCAAACCGAAAGCTGCAAAAGGAAAAGCCAGACAGTTTCATCCTGAAGTAGATGAAGAAGATGTGCAAAAGCAAATTAAAGAAACACTTGCCAAACTTACTTCAAAAGGGAAATCTAAAGGGTCAAAATACAGACGTGAAAAGCGTGATGCACAAAGCAAAAAACAGGAAGCAGAAGATATAAAACAAGAGCAGGAAAAAAATACTATTAAAGTTACTGAGTTTGTATCTGTAAGCGAATTGGCTGCTATGATGGATGTTGAAAGCAATGAAATAATTTCAACGTGCATGAGCATAGGACTTCTGGTTTCAATAAATCAGAGACTTGATGCTGAAACCATTGTTCTTGTAGCTAATGAATTTAATTATGAAGTTGAGTTTATCAGTGTTGATGTCCAGGAAGCAATTATGAAAGAGGAAGATCGTGAAGAAGATATGAAACTTCGTCCGCCTATTGTAACGGTTATGGGGCACGTCGACCATGGAAAAACCAAGTTGCTTGACCATATCCGAAAATCCAATGTAATTGCAGGGGAAGCAGGTGGAATAACTCAGCATATTGGGGCTTACAGTGTAAATCTAAGTGACAACCGGAAGATAACATTCCTTGATACTCCCGGACATGAAGCTTTTACCGCCATGCGTGCCAGAGGTGCTCAAATCACTGATATTGCTATTATCGTTGTAGCTGCCGATGATGGTGTTAAACCTCAAACAGTTGAAGCTATTAATCACGCACATGCCGCAGGCGTACCAATGGTTTTTGCAATTAACAAAATTGACAAACCATCAGCTAATGCTGAAAAAGTGAAAGAAGAGTTGGCAAATATGAATTTCCTTGTTGAAGATTGGGGAGGAAAATATCAATCACAGGATATCTCAGCTAAAAATGGGGTTAATATTGAGGAACTTCTGGAAAAAGTTCTGCTTGAAGCAGAAATGCTCGAGCTAAAAGCAAACCCTGACAGAAAAGCAAATGGAACAATTATTGAATCATCTCTGGATAAGGGAAGGGGTTATGTTGCAACAATACTGGTAGAAGGCGGAGTTCTGGAGATTGGTGATATTATGCTTGCAGGAAGTTACTTTGGTCATATTAAAGCAATGTTCAACGAAAGAGATAAAAATATTGAAAAAGCCGGTCCGGCTACTCCTGCCCTGATCCTCGGATTAAACGGAGCTCCACAAGCCGGAGATACTTTCAATATAATGAATAGTACCCATGAAGCCAGGGATATTGCAACCAGAAGAAATCAGCTACAACGCGAACAAGGTATCCGTACACAAAAACATATCACCCTTGATGAAATAGGACGACGAATTGCTATCGGCAATTTCCAGGAGCTAAACATTATTATTAAGGGAGATGTAGATGGCTCGGTTGAAGCTCTAAGTGACTCCCTTATAAAACTATCTACTGATGAGATACATGTAAATATTATCCATAAAGCAGTTGGACAAATATCAGAATCAGATATTCTGCTTGCCGCAGCTTCAAATGCCTTAATTATTGGATTCCAGGTCCGCCCATCTTTGGCAGCAAGAAAATTAGCTGAAAAAGAGGAAATTGAGATCAGGCTGTATTCCATAATCTATGACGCTATTGAGCAAATAAAATCAGCTATGGAAGGCATGCTCTCTCCGGAAATAAAAGAAAAGATCGTTGCTACTCTTGAGATCCTTGAAACATTCAAAATTACTAATACAGGAACAATTGCAGGGTGTATGGTGAAAGAAGGGAAAATTATTCGTGACTCGAAAGTCAGGGTAATAAGGGATGGCATTGTTATGTATTCCGGGGAACTTGGATCACTGAAACGATTCAAAGATGATGTAAAAGATGTAGTTTCAGGTTTGGAATGTGGACTTAATGTAACGAACTTTAATGATATCAAAGTTGGTGATACGATTGAAGCTTACACTGAATTTGAAGTGAAGAAAACACTTTAGTGTCGTTCCTGGTCGCCAATACGATGCAGAAAAAATGTTCCGAAAAGAGTTTCAACTGAATCAACAGGTTCATATTCATATCCTGAAAAAAAATAATCATCTTCCCCGGTATCAATAACCCCCTGTCGTGATAATATCCCGGGATATCCAACACAATCAGTATAAATTTGGTTTCCCCTGGCAATTAACGTGTCCAGTTTACTATACAGACCGGTTATACTTATGCCTCGCCGGGTAAGTGAAGAAGGAGATTTAATTATTTGTGGATAAACCTCAACCCCCGATTGATAATAAAGTCTGCTAATAACCTGTTGGTCGGATTTTATTACAAATGTTGCGTCCGGGTTTTTCTTTATCCACGATTCAAGCATTGTATTATGAGTAAACTTAAAATTATTGCGGGGAATTAAACCATAAGAAATATTCCATACCAATAATGCACTCGCTAAAAGGATCATTGATCTGTCCTTTATTTTAATCTTTGCGAATAGTAACAAAAATCCCAGGAAAGGAATCATCACCATAAACTCGGCATTCCCCTCTGCAATAAATGCAAAAACAATATATAATATCAGAATAAGTAAATGAGTAATAAAAAACGGGCGATCTAATAGCTCTGTTTTTCTAATCGAAAACCCTTTCCTTATAAAAACGGTTCCTGCTAATAACATGGAAACCATTCCGGGTATTATCCATAGAATATTTTCCCCGATCATTCGAAAAATATACCCATGAATCTGTATAAAGCTTCTTATTAAATTTACCGGTGTAAAAAATAAATTCTCCCATCCGGGGATTTTATCAAATCCTGAAGACAAATAATCTCTTAAAGCAAACTTGAATATCCCGGTAAAATTATTCTCAAACCCTGGAAGCTGGAAAACAACAATACTATAGACCAGAATCACAGGTATTGCAGTAGTTACAAATACAAGTTTTGATTTCCATGGATGGCGGAAAAAAATTAATCCAATAAATAAACCTAACCACCAAAACACACTTATTTGATGGTAAAGAACAGCAATTGAGACAAGTAAACCGCTTATCAGGAGTTTTAACAAACTTCTTTTATTCAAATAATCCTGGTAAATAACAGATGCACCCAATGATAAAGCAAGAGGAAAAAGATACACTTCATTCTCTGATGAATAACGCATTACAATAAAAGAAGATCCTGTAAGTAATATTATCCCGAAAATCTCTTTTACTGATCGTCCTGTTCTTTTCAGGAGTAAAGAAAATAAACAGAGGCAAATTCCTCCAATAAATGAATTAGCCATTTTCATCCCCTGGAGGATATTAATGTCTTCATTATTAATAAACGGCAAGTTAAAAAACAAACGGAATGTAGCATTGTAAAGCAGGTGGTGAGGATGGAATAATTCGCCACTATATTTAACCGATGCAGCATAATAATATGCATCAACAGAGGAATTGTTAGTGGGAAATACCAGGTAAAGAATGGTAAAAGCAACCGCTAATAAAGGTATCCAATAACTTTCCGGTATTTGCTTTTGTCTTTTCACTGCTTGATGAAAATAATAATTTCGAAATTAAGCTAAAAAAAAGGTTTACCCAATTTTATGGATAAACCCGTATATGATTTTAACTGTATTTTACTATTCAGGCATTTATCAGGTCGCTATATTGTTCCGGGGTCATGAGTTCATCAAACTCTGAAGAATCGGTAATTGAGATCTTAATCATCCAGCCCTCACCATATGGATCTTTATTGACCAGTTCAGGTTCATCTTCAATCTTCGGATTTATCTCAATAACTTCACCTGATACAGGCATAAACATATCTGAGACTGTTTTAACAGCTTCAATAGTACCAAAAACTTCTTCTTTGTCAAGATTTTCACCTTTTGTTTCAATTTCCACAAAAACCACATCTCCCAGTTCTCCCTGTGCAAAATCTGTAACACCTATATAAGCAATATCCTTTTCAACTCTTATCCATTCATGGTCTTTTGTATATTTCAAGTTTTCAGGAATTTTCATATTTTTCGTTTTTTATAATTAATATTTTAGAATTCTCAAAATTACACAAAAAAAATTAAAACGTTCAAAATCTTGTGTCGTTTACAATTCTTTTATTTCCAATATTCCATTATTCCTTCTATTCCCTCTATTGTGTTAGCGTAAACCGAATACTAAATCCGAAATTAGTATTAGCTGTTGGATAAGATGATGCAACAAAAGGATTATTTACCACCCTGTCAAAGAAAAGCCGAAGGTTAAACCGGTCGCTGAGAACATAATCAGCAGTAGTCTTTATGGTTACAATACGCTGTCCTGCAGTTGGCTGATCAACGTCCTCAATCAACTTTCTGATAATTGTTTTATTATCACGAATAGACAGATCGGTTCTGAGCTTCAAGTCACTTTTTAATTCTCTTTCACTACCACCAAGCCGGATAATAAGTTGAACTTCATCAAAGCGATATCCCAGGCCTACGGTAAATTCATCACTTTTAACCTCTGTAATCTGATTGTTTGATAAACTTAGAGCCAGTGTTCTGTTTTTCTTAAGTTCAAAGCGTGTAGTAAAGCTGTTTCTGAAACTAAAATCTATATTGATCAATGGACTAAACTGCTCATTTATTGTAACTGTTGCCACTTCATGCCTGGCTATGAAATTATTCTGTACATCTCTTATATAGTTCAACCCGTCATCACCCTCCAGATAAAACAGGTTAGTACTGTAAGTGCCAATATTAAATGAAGAACGGTAAGCATGGTTAATAGTTATGGAACGAAGATATTTTTGCACAAAACCAAGTTTTGATAATCCATCATATGTTATTCTCCAGTTTGGCATTATTCCCCATATAGAAGGAAATGGGGTAAGAGCTATTTTTTCAGGATCCCGTCCGGAGTAGGCAGCAAGAAAAGCAGGTATTAATACCTCCTGTGATGTAATCTTATAGCCATCTTTATATTCATCATTACCGGGAGTATAGCTATTATCAGCATCCCTTCTCTTGTCTGCCAATCGTCTTGATATAATCTCTGTATATTTTTTAAACCGGTTGAAATTTTCCGATTTATACTGATTACTACTTTTTATTTTTTCAAATGCAGTACCCCATGTTAACGTTGACATACTAAAGTTCCCTGAAGTCATCATATTTCTTGTACTATCAGGGAAATTCCCGTATCTGTTTGCAATAAAATAGGAATTCTCGTTCCGGGAAAACCTTCTGTTGGCTGTCAGGTCTATTCTAAGTCCGCTAATTGGTTCAATTGTACTACGAATATTCAAATTATCTGTATGGGTAAGAACGAATGGAGTATTCAGCAATGTATCAGTTGTTAACCAACCATTCCTGACCGCTTTTTCAGCAAAATCCCGATCCTGATATCCCATAATAAACAGCCAGCCCGGTGCCAGTTGACCATTATACTGGTTCATCCCCACGTATTCTGCATGTGGCATGAATCCCGGCAATAATGTGCCCTGATTCTCTGAATATGAAATTGACACATTTCTCACTCCCATTAAAGCCCTTGTAAAATTCTCGGCAATAATCACAACCGGACTTTCCGATTTTTCAATTTTACCTTCAATTACAAACCTCACATTATCATAATTATCATCTGCCGTAAATGTTATTTTCCGGTTATTATCTATCTCTACTTTACCTGTAATTTCCTGGTTAGAATTATCATAAACTTTCACATCTACATCTTCTGCCATTAGTTTGTGATAAATTGACCTTGGTTCATCAGCTTTTAATTTTACGCGTTCTCTCTTATATGTAACAGTTTTATACTCAACCTCTTTTTTTGCACGACTCCTGCCACTGTACTTCTGGTTAATTTTTTTAAGAAATCCAACCTTATTATACAGGTTAAGCATATTTAACTGACCATTAAGCTGAGTAGTATTAGAATTACGAATTGTATTACCCAGTTTAATATTTGTTGAATCAGGAAATACCGGACCAATATCCCAATTGTAATTTGCACTATACCTTGCAGTTGCTGATACCCAATCTAAAAAAGGCAATTTATTTATCGGAATCCGGTAACTTGCATTAATAACATGATGATACTGTGTTGTTCTTCCAAAATCCTTCAGGTTGGTAAGTACTGAATCTTTCCAGATTTCGTAATGATCTTTGAATCTGTCTCTGTCCACTCCACCTTCAGGCTCATCTATTCTTGCAATGGCATTAGCTGAAAAGTCCACCTTAAGAGATTTCGTTATATCATATTTAATATCATAAAAACGATTCCACTCAAAATCCTTTCTGAATGTGGGTTTAATCCTAAGCATGGGATTATTAATATTTCTTGTTTTTACCTCGTCATAATGCCGGTACAGATCAGTTCTGAATGAAATATGATTGGGAAAAAGATTAAAATTGAAATCTTTGATTAGCCTGAATGCCGGAAATCTTAGAAACTTGACTTTTTTGAAAGGGGCAATATTTTTTTGGTTTTTATTATACACATAACTTATTCCGCCACGATAATTACGTTCCAGGTCAATTTCAGTATTAATATTACTGGAATAATACTCGTTGAATGAATAATTAGCCGACCAGTTGGAAATATTCCACAAATGGGGTTTCCCTCCCGCCCCACCTATACTTACATTGGTAAGATTAATGCTTTTTCGTCGTGTATAATCCTGGGAGATATTAATAATTGAATCTCTTTCTCTTTGAGTTTCAGCATTATCAACAGCGTCTTTTAATGGGATATCCGGATCGAGCGGGTTGTATTGCGGATTTATCATCCCTTCTGAATATCCAACATAGAGCGGTATCCTGATATTAGCTTTCTTAGGGAAGAATTTACCTAACTCAAGATTTGATGATACATCATACCTTAATTCTTCTTCTTTACTCCGTTCATTCACTTTTTTATCAATACTACCCCAACCTGGTTTGCTGGTTGATCCTGCCAGATCAATTGTTCCAAAATCAGCAAGTTTGGCCTGCAACCGGGCATTAGCTGCCCATCCTCCCTCTTCATTAAAATCTGATAAACGTAATTCGTTCAACCATACCTCACCCGATTTAGGTTGCCCGTCATCATTTTGAAGGTCTCTGCTACGTTTTGGATTCCTTACGCCTATCATGATAGTGCGGATATTACTCATGTTTGGATTCCCTGACACTTTCACCCTGTTGTTACCATCGTAATATTCAAACACATCAGAAGCGTTTAGATTGGAACCATCACGTCTTAACTCCATGTTTCTTGCCTGCTTTGCCTCCTGGAATATTTTAAGAGGAATATCAAACATGTTTTCATCCGGCCACACAATCAACCTGTCAGATTCTAAATCATTATTGTACCTTCCGCTTGCCGGAGGGGTAAGTTTTAACGATACTTCATATTCATAAAAATTATTTTTATAATCAGAACCAAGTCTCATAAAGACAGTCAGTTCACCATCGTATAAAGGATCATCAATAAGAGATTCGCCATGCACAAACATCTGAATTCGCCGATATTGCCTGATATCAAGACTTACATTTTTAAAAGCTGCTTTTGCATCCCCATCTTCCAGATCATGGACTTTTAGCACAATTGATTGTTCATTTAATTGCCTGAGTTGCGGATTAGTAGGGTCAATTACCCTGCTTATTCCCGGTGGCAATACATAATTAACAGGTTTTTTATGAGCATTCTCTTCAATGTTTACCGATGATATTTCAAACCTTGCCTCTGCCGGTTCAGGTATTGTAATTCTTTCTCCACCACCAAGAAGAGATAAATTATACTTTCTCCATTCGCCTCTTACAAGATCAAGTTTAGCAAATCGCAGATTAATCTTCTCCTGAAAACCATGAAGAAACATTCTCAGAAATCTTATCGATTTGAAACCCTGAATATTCCCGACAACACTTTGATAATCATTTAATGGTATCCTGAATTGATACCAGTCCACTTCAGATTTCTCACCATTGGCAAAAGTAATTGAAGCATGCCTAACATCAATAATATGATTTTTCCCAATCTCAAGATCCTGTGGTCTGAGACTAACATGATACTGATAGTAACTCTCAGATTCACTGAGAGTATTGTCACGGTTAATATCTTCAACATTAGGTAATGTAGAACCTGTTGTCGGATACGGTTCATCTGATTGTTCTGAGGTTGGAGAATTTCCTTCAAGTCCGTTATAGTTTTTATATCTTTCAAGAATACCTCTCCCTTCTAAATCATAATCACTTCCCCTGAAATAATGAAAATCATCGCTTGAGGGATCATTTAAAATTTCAGCATATACTTCAGGACTAATTATTGTTTGCAGCGAATCAAGGTAATCACTAAAAAAACCGGATTCATCCTCATTCCTGAGCCCATCAAGTCCCACATCCTGATACCGTCGCGAATCAGGATTATTATCAAAAGCATTAACCAGTGACTGTGTAACAGGAACACGTCCCCATATTGTTGTGTCCACCAGGGTGGCTAGCGGAGTTGTTGGTAATCCGTTTTCAAAACTTTTCCGTGAATCTTTTAAAATATCTTCCGAAATATTACCAAGATTGAAATACAGGTCCCCACCTGAATGTCCCTCATTCTCTACGTATGGATCCATCAGCCAGAATTCAATAAACTGGATATTGGCAGCTTCAAAATCATTAGTGGGAACTTCTCTCATTATCCCGCCCCATCGTGATCCGGGAGAATTAAGTTTACCATTGATATTAATTCCAGAAGATACACCTGACGCTCCAAGGTCATAATTATAGGGCCCCTTCTCGTCAGGGTAAAATGCAAGATTTAACACTGCCAGATTGGTTGGAATACCCGTAAGACTTTCTTTGTATGGGAAAATCTCTTTTTCAAACACCTCTCTTACATAGTGACTTGATTGCAGATCAGGATTACTTTTTATATGGTTAGGAGTGATAGACGTATTTCTCAAAAACAGGGGGTCGATTATATACCATGCTAGTTTAGCCCTGTTATACCCATATGCCAGATTATTATTCAATACTGCTTCTGGGAATAATGCACTCTGTCCTTGCGGTGTACTTGCAAGCACCCATGCATTCATTGATTTTATATCAAGCGGTATTTCACTGCCTTCAAAATCATCAATATATGAAATACCCTGTTTTTCTATTGCCTTTGAATGACCCGGAATAAGGCGTGCAAACTCACCGGTGAAAGTGATACTGGATGGAACTTTTGTTTCGAGAAAAGGAATTTTATCAATTATACTTGTAAGAAATTGTGATTCCGTATGATAAGAAGTATTAACTCCCAGAATTGTGTTAGATATTGGCTCATCACCTATACTAACCTTCTGTGTTAAAGGTCTTTCGGTAAGATTTAACATGGTCGCGCCGATATTAAAATCATCTGAAAAGCGATAATCCAAATGTGTCCCCAGTAATGTTTTAGTTTGAATACTAAAAAGTTGATTACTTTCAAGCGAGACTCTTATGGGAGTTTGTGATTCCAAAAGTCCGTCATTAATTATTTTCACTCTTCCAAGATTATAATCCACTGTATAATCCACATTTTCCTGTAATTGTATTCCTCCTGCAGTGACATTTACCGACCCCTGGGGAACATTCATGGCATTAAGCAGGATCTCTGAACTTGAAGAGGAAGAATAGGTGCCTGCAATCCTGAATTTATTCTTCTCCGCCATCTGCCTCGCTTTTACCTGGGTAGAATCATACAGTTCTTCAAAAACATATTTATCTGCAACAGCATCATCCCCAATCCGTTGCCGCAGATCCCGTCCAAATGGCTCCAGAACAGGGAAAATAATCCTTCCTGTCTTAGGCAGTATGGTTATTCCGGAAATAAAATCAAATTTCCCGTCGGGCGATGGTTCAAGTTGTGAATTCAGGTTATCAAGATTTAGAACATGTAATAAAATCTGATCGCTTAACTTACCTTCAGGAAGATAATTTATTGCATTACCTGTTTTATCGTCCTGATAAAGAACATTAAGCTCAAAGTCCTTCTTTTCTACCTGGTATGCACCAAGGGCATAAACATTTTTCATCATCAAATCCCATGTAGGCAGTCTTGGAGTTAAATTTGTTCCTTTTATCAATTTCAATATCAGCGAGTTAGGAGCCCCAACTTCTGCAGAAAATTCTCCAACCCTATAAACCTTGCCATTTAATGTATATTCATATGCAACAGCCAGGATCTGATCAGCATTAAGTGCTGTATTTATTGAGATATACCCAAGTTGTTTATTAAGTCTGTATTCACGAGGGGTTAGTTTACGGGCATTTTCAATCTTCTCATAATCCTGTCCAATAATAAACCCGGGGGATAAGGGCGCAAGTGTATTTGTTACCTGATTAATATTTCTTATCTCCTGGTAATTATTCACCATTTCCTGGTAAATGCCATTTAAATCATTATGCGGATATGGTCCGGTACCGGTTTGAGCAAATGCGGGAATTGTATTATAAATATTATTTTGTGATTCAGCAATATCTAAAAATGCCACTACATTCCGGGAGTCTTCAAAATTATTTGATTTATTTGTTACCCAAATTTCTATCCGCTCAATATTTACACCTGAATTAATAATAGGCAGGTTTTTCATAGCAGTATTATAAGCATCCCGGAAATATTGAGACAGAAAAAAGTGTTTATTGGCTTCGTATTCGTCTGAATTCACTTCAAACTCACTAAGTTGAGCCCCTCCCTTCACATCAATAACTGAAGTTTCCCCTTTTTGCTGTGAAAAGACATTAGTTATAGTAAGTTTTCCGAACTGAAACTCAGTTTTGAGACCGAACAAACTCTGGCTGCCGGTAATAAGGGACCCGGAGAGTGGTAAAGTAACATTACCTGCCTCTATTTTCTTAATAATCTCATCTTCTTTACCTGAATATTCGAGTTTAGTTTTATTCTCAAAATCAAAAGTGGCTTCTGTATTGTAATTCACTCCCAATCGCATTTTATCGCCAATGGTGCCGGTCACATTCATTTGTATCTTTTCCTGGAAGTCAAAAGTAGCTACTTTCCTAAGCCGCTCGGAAAGGGATGGATTATCAATTCTTGAGATATTAACACCAAAAATCAACTCTGCCGAACCTTGTGGAATAACATTAATGGTATTGCTGCCAAACACCTTATCAATACCTTCAATTCCAAATTGGAGTTTTGGCAAAATTGACGATCGATAATCAGTACCTTCACCACTGCTTCGCTCCTGCCAATAATTTCTTACTGATTGTTCAAACCTGTATTTTTTATATTCATCCAGGGACATATGGACAGGTGTACGGTAATTAAAAACACCTATTTTATCCTGAATAATATACTCGTTTTTTTCAGGGTCATAGGTTACCTCCGAATTAATATTAGAGGGAAGTCCCAGGTACAACCCCGATTGGGCCTCTCTAACATAAGGATTGCCAGAAAAGTCATTAAACGGAAAGCGGAGATCAACAACTGTAGTATCCTTCCGGGTTGTATCCTGTTGCGGCAAATAACATGTCTTTGCCAGAACCGGTGATAATCCTAACCAAAACATTACTATCCCGGTAATAATATATCTCAGAATATTTTTCAAGTGCCACGGAAATATTATCAGAGCTTTACAGACTTTTCAATGCTTTCTTCACCAGCTCCTCAACAGTAATATCCCGTTCTTCCCTAAGGATCTTATCCAGAACTTTTTGGACAGAAGCTTTTGAGAATCCCAGCATTACTAAAGCAGATAACGATTCTTCTTTCAAAGTATTGCTTTCTTCGTTGAAAATTTCACTTACATCGTCTGATCTTCCAACCTTTTCCTTGAGGTCTACAACCACTCTTTGAGCTGATTTGGCTCCAATACCTTTTATACTTCTCAACAAATTAATATCTGCTTCCATAATTGCTTTACTGAGTTCGGACGGAGAAAGTGACGAAAGCATTAACCGGGCTGTATTTGCTCCAATTCCAGACACTGATATCAGCATCCTGAAAATTTCCCGTTCGTGCTTATCAGCAAATCCGTATAAGAATTGAGCATCTTCCCTTACGATTTGATGGATAAACAATTTTATTTCATTCTTGCCGGAAATATTCGAAAAGGTATTAAGGGAAATATTGATAAAATACCCAATATCACCAGCTTCAATAACAGCATAAGTAGGACTTACTTCTGTTAATTTGCCCTGAATATACTCGTACATAAGTAACCGGATTAAATAAAAAGATTAATTAAGGAACTATTCATTGTTCACTCTCTGAGCATCCACACATGCTATAGCCGCCATATTTACGATCTCTTTTTCTGAACTCTCTAACTGGAGGATATGAATAGGTTTCTTAAGTCCCATTAATACAGGTCCTATAACCTGAGCATTCCCTATCTCCTGCATCATTTTGTATGCAATATTTCCTGAATCAAGATTTGGGAAAATAATAGTATTAACATCTGTGTCAGATAATTTACTAAAAGGAAATTTGTTTTTTCTAAGTTTCTGATTAAGCGCAAAATTAGCCTGCATTTCTCCGTCAACGATTAAATCGGGATAATCACGGTGTAGTATTTCTACTGCTTCACGAACCATTCCCGGACTTCCATCCCTGAATGCTCCAAAGTTGGAATATGAAACAAGAGCAATCCTTGGTTCAACATTATAGCAGCGAATCTTTTCAGCTGTAAGCAATGTAGTATCCACCAGGGTTTGTGCAGTAGGATTTGTATTCACAGTTGTATCAGAGAAGAAGTAGGTCCTTTTCTTCGTATTTACAATATACATTCCTGCAATATGTCTCAGTGTGCTGTCTGTTCCAACTAACTGAAGTGCAGGTCTGATAGTATCAGCATACTTGCTTGAAAAACCTGAAATAAATGCGTCAGCTTCTCCACTTTCAACCATCATAACACCAAAATAATTACGGTTTTGAACACTTTCCAAAGCCTCATCATAGGTAATTCCTTTTCTTTTTCTTTTCTTAAATATCAGCTCAGCAAATTTTTCTCTTCTTCCTGATTCCTCCAAAGACTGGTAATCAATAACCGGGACATCATGCAGTTCGAGAGCATTTTCATTAATAAGATCAGCAATTTTCTTTTTGTTTCCCAAAAGAACAGGCTTAGCAATACCTTCATGAACAACAGCCTGTACAGCTTTCAGTATCCTTGGGTTATCACCTTCAGCAAAGACTATCTGTTTTGGATCGTTACTTGCCATATTCTGAATATTTCTAAGCAAGACATTCTCATGACCCAGACGTTTATCAAGTTCCTGGCAATATGCATCCCAGTCCGTTATCTTTTTCCCGGCAACACCTGTTTCAATTGCAGCTTTTGCTACAGCAGGTGCAACTTTAGATATCAATCGCGGATCAAGCGGTTTTGGTATAATATAATCTCTTCCGTAAATTATATTTTTGACGCCATACGCTTTGATAACCGTTTCAGGGACCGGCTCCTTAGCCAGTGCAGCAAGAGCATACGAAGCAGCAATCTTCATCTCATCATTGATTGCTGTAGCTCTGACATCAAGAGCTCCCCTGAAAATAAAGGGGAACCCAAGTACATTATTCACCTGGTTTGGATAATCGGAACGACCTGTAGCCATAATAATATCATCCCTGGCTCCAGTAGCATCTTCATAAGATATTTCAGGATCAGGATTAGCCATAGCAAAAACTACCGGATCAGGTGCCATGGTTTTTACCATTTCTTTGGTTAACACACCCCCAACCGATAATCCAAGAAAAACATCTGCATCTTTCACTGCTTCTGCAAGTGTGCTAATATCCCTATCAGTAACAAACTCCTTTTTATATTTATTCAGGTCCTTTCTTTTTCTATTTATAACACCTTTACTGTCAAGCATAACAATATTCTCCCGTTTTGCTCCAAGTGCCATATAAAGCTTAGAACAAGATATTGCAGCTGCTCCTGCCCCGTTTATCGCAATTTTTACATCTTCTATTTTCTTCCCAACCAGCTCAAGAGCGTTCATTAAACCTGCCCCTGAAATAATTGCCGTACCATGCTGATCATCATGAAATACAGGAATATCTAATTCATCTATCAATCTTTTTTCAATTTCAAAACACTCAGGAGCTTTTATGTCTTCCAGGTTGATCCCTCCAAAGGTAGGGGAAATTGCTTTTACAATATCGATAATCTTATCAATGTCTTTCTCATCTACCTCTATATCAAAAACATCCACATCAGAAAAAACTTTAAACAGTAATCCTTTCCCTTCCATAACAGGTTTGCCTGCCAGGGCGCCAATATCACCAAGACCAAGAACAGCGGTTCCGTTGGAAATAACAGCAACCAGGTTTCCCTTTATAGTATATTTATAAGCTTCATCAGGATTAGCTTCTATTTCCCAGCAAGGTTCAGCTACCCCCGGAGTATATGCCAGAGATAAATCTGTTTGTGTACTGTAAGATGTAGTCGGGATCACTTCAATCTTTCCCGGTCTGCCTTTTGAATGATAATCAAGTGCTACTTGACGTGTGATTTTTGCCATGATATTGATTTTTTTATGGTTGTAACTTTAATGTAAGAACAATTGAAGCAAAATTACTAAAAAATTAAGATTGCTATTACTTAACAGGGATGTTATAAAATTATTAATTGTATGTTATTTAGCAGAATAGTAAAACTCATAGGTTCCTGAACATATTTAAAAAGCATAACTATAAATATTAATCCTGAGCAGGAGCGTCTTCATATGTACTTGACTCCATCGGATTTGATGTATTCTTTGCATATGCTTTCCTGTTCTTATAAATATCACAAGCCATGTATAATGCATTTCTGAAAGAGTCGGGTGAAGCAATTCCCTGCCCGGCAAGCTCATAAGCTGTACCATGAGCAGGTGACGTACGAATTATTGGAAGACCGGCTGTAAAATTTACACCTGCTCCAGGAACAAGAGCCTTGAAGGGAGCAAGACCCTGATCGTGATACATAGCCAGAACAGCATCAAACTTTGAGTAATTATCAGACCCGAAAAAACCATCCGCCGAGTAGGGACCAAATGCGAGAATTTTCTCCTCTTTTGCTGCTTCAATAGCCGGTATTATAATTTCAATTTCTTCAGATCCTATTACTCCCTCATCGCCGGCATGTGGATTCAGACCTAATACGGCAATTCTCGGCTTATGAACCCCGAAATCCTGAATTAATGATTGCTCAAGAAGTTTCAATTTATTAAGAATATTATCCTTTGTAATATTTTCAGGTATCTGTGCTACCGGTATATGAGTAGTAACAACACCAACTCTCAACAAGTCACTGGCCATTATCATTAAAGCTTCCTTTTCTTCAAAAAAGCTTTCAAGATACTCTGTATGACCCGGGAAATTAAAATTATCCGATTGAATATTATTTTTATTTATGGGAGCTGTTACCAGAACATCAATTCTTTCATTTATAAGATCACTAACGGCCATTTCCATGCTTTTAAAAGATGCCTGCCCCGCTTCCCTGGTTGATTTTCCCAGTTCAACCCTTACGGAATCATCAAGAATATTAATAATATTTGCCCTTTTATTATTTGCTTCTTCAGGTAATTTAATGTGGTTAAAACTGAAATTGGGTATTTTGATTGCTTTCCGGTGATAAGCCGCCACTTTCGGAGATCCATACAGAATCGGGGTACACATTTCACTAATCCTGTTATCCTCAAGTGTTTTAATAATAACCTCATAACTAATACCATTAATATCACCCTGTGTAATTCCAACTTTTATCTTTTTATGTTCCATAATACCGGTTCTACTTACGAAAATAACTCCGAAAGTTAGTAATTCCAATTAATGATTACCTATCCTTTTTTAAAAAGATTCGGAAAATTGCGTATGAAATCAAACAATAACCTGACACCAATAGCAGTAGCTCCTTTACCCTGGTATGAATTTGCTTTTTTAAGGAATGCCGGACCGGCTATATCAAGATGAATTAGCGGATAGCCGGTAAACTGTTCGAGAAATTTCCCTGCAGTTATTGCACCTGCATCACGTTCGGCAATATTTTTCAGATCAGCGATATCCGATTCGAGTAATTTATCAAATTCTTCCCAAAATGGAAATTCCACGATCCGTTCATGAACATAGTCACCGCTATGTATAAGAGATTTCATGTATTTGCTTTTAGCATTTCCCATACCAACAATTCCAAACCTTCCAATTGCCAATGCTGCTGAACCTGTAAGAGTGGCAATATCAATTATCAGCTCAGGTTTATATTTGCCGGCATAACTTATAGCATCAGCCAAAATCAGTCTTCCTTCAGCATCAGTATTTAATACTTCCACAGTCTTCCCACTATACATAGTAATAACATCACCCGGTGCTACAGCATTTCCATCTGGGCGGTTATCTGTTGCAGGCAATAAACCAATAACTTTTACCGGAATTTTTGATTTTGCAATTGCATACAACACTCCTGCAACAGCAGCAGCACCACTCATATCCGATTTCATATAATCCATACTGTTTTGGGTTGGCTTCAAGCTTAAACCACCTGTATCAAAAACTACTCCTTTCCCAACTAAAACCAATGGCTTTTTATTAACTGCATTATCAGGCATCCATTCCAATACAGTAAATGTAGGTGGATCAATACTTCCTCTGTTCACAGCAAGTAAACCACCCATTTTCAATGATTCAATTTTCTTCTTATTAAAAACCTCAACTGAAAAACCACTAGAAATGCCCAATTGTTTTACAGTTTCCGAAAATTGAACAGCATTCATGAATGATAAAGGTTCATTAACCATATCACGAACAAAATAAACTGCCTCATTTAAAGCTTTTAAAACATCCACCTCCTGCTTATCCAGCTTATCTGAAACCATCAATATACTTTTTAACGGATGTTTTTTTTCTGCTTTTTCGCCAAAATATCTTAGAAAACCATAGTTACCTAACACTAACCCTTCAGCAAAAGCAAGAATTAGTTCCGGTTCTTTCACGGCATCTGCTAAAACAATTTCACTATGTTTATGCTTTTTAAGCAATATTGAATATTCACTACCTGCTCTTCTGCATTTTTCACGCTGTTTGCCGGGATCGGTTTCTTTATCAATAACCTGTATGTAACTCCACCTATTATAAGAATTGACAGAAACCTGTTTCTCCCCATCTTTTATCTGTTCTGTAATATATTTACGCTCCTCCCCGGTAAAAGCGAAACGACTGAGGTTATTATCTTTACGAATAAGATATATCACAGATTTCTTTCCGGGGATATCTTTTATTAGTGAATATTTTAAATCCATATTTTAAGTTTTTTTACTATTTACCTTAACTCACCTAATCACCTTTTTATAAAAAGCAAAATTAATAAAAATTTATATGTGTTTTTTATATTAGTTTTGTTGTTTTAAATTAACAATTGGCGTAGAAAAAAATTGAATTTCGAATCAATATATTCAAAAGCTCTCAACCTTAAGTTTATAACTCCGGAAGAAGGATTGTATCTCTATACTAATGCTCCTTCCGATGAATTGATATTTGTTGCCAATCAGATAAGACAGAAGTTAAATCCCGGAAAAAAGGTAACATGGATCATTGACCGGAATGTAAATATTACAAACATCTGTTATTCAAAATGCAAATTCTGCAACTTTTACCGCGAAAAGAATGACCCCGAAAGTTATGTTACAACAATTGATGAATACAAAGAAAAGATTGAAGCACTTTTTCGTCATGGAGGCAATCAACTACTCTTACAGGGTGGACTTCATCCCCTGCAAGGTTTAGCATTTTATACACAGTTATTTAGCATGCTAAAAGAATTATACCCGGAATTAAAACTCCATGCATTAGGCCCGCCGGAGATTGTCCATATAGCTAAAAAAGAGAAACTTCCGTTCCGCAAAGTACTTGAAGAACTGGTAAGTGCAGGGCTTGATAGTCTGCCCGGAGCCGGTGCAGAAATTCTATGTGATCATATACGAAAGGAGGTTTCTCCGTTAAAAGCAAATACCCGGGAATGGCTCGATGTAATGAGAGAGGCACATAAAATGAACCTGGTTACTTCTGCAACCATGATGTTCGGGCATATTGAATCAAGGAAAGACCGCATTACTCACTTAAAAGTCATACGGGATGTCCAATCGGAAAAACCAGATGCCAGTCCGGGGTTTATTGCATTTATCCCATGGCCCTTCCAGGACCAGGGGACAGTATTAAATAAAATGTACAATATTAAAAACTGTATCACCTCAGAGGAATATATACGCACTATTGCTATAAGCAGAATATTTCTGCTTAACATAAACAATATTCAGGCTTCATGGCTTACTGTTGGAAAATCAACCGGTCAGCTCTGCCTGCATGCAGGGGCAAATGATTTCGGTTCTATTATGATAGAAGAAAATGTGGTTTCCGCGGCCGGTGCTTCACAAAAATTTGATGCTGAAGGAATTCAGGCAGCAATAAGGGAAGCCGGATTTATACCCCAGCTAAGAAACCAGGCCTACACAGAAATAAAGTTTAAAGTTGAAGTTTAAGTGTATACAGGATTGTTTCAATCTGACGCAATAATTCTCTTTTCTTTTCACCGGGAGCATATACAAAACCATCAACAGTTATCACCATGTTAGTCACCTCATCAACAGTTGATAAACTAATAAATGGTCCTCCCATAAATCCATTTTCCAATTTCCACAGTCCTCGTAGCTGAGCAAAATATCTGCCTTCCATCTCAAATTCACTGAATTCAGGTTTTAACATTTCTTCTGTTGACATATATGTGCCATCCGTTGGTCCGGGAACATATTTTTTCAAGAAATAATTTCTCTTTTCAATTAAATATTCAGGTGTAAAAGTATTAGTATCTGTATAAGGATAATGATAAATAAAAATACCCTGACTTATTAATTGAGGCTCGTTAGCCACCCATGCAAAATCCACTTCATCAACATCCAGACTATACCCTGTAGGGATTGTTAAAAACAAATGGTGGTTATCCTCAATACTCTTTACAATGTCCGGGTCCATTAACCCTTTGTAATAAGCGGTCAATCGGGCACGTTCTTTTGTATTCAGCCGTGTAACAATTTCATGCCCGTTATGTTTAAGTAACTCAATTGCAGATTCATCATCAGGCGCATCTATGTTAATTATTAACTGGGGATATGCCCATCTGTTTTTCTGTATTGTAATTTTCGGCTTCTTAATATTCTTACCCGTTTTGTAAAAGATAATATTTCTGTGTGGTTGGTGAAATTTCGAAAAACCACCAGGTGTGATATTCACCAGATCGAAAACCGGTTCAGGCTGAGGAAGACCATATTGCTCATGTGCTAAAAGGTCCCGGAAGGTCTGCCCCGGGTCACCTTCCCATTTCTCCTTTTGTAAAATCACTAATACTTCACCGGTTTTTCCCGATATTTTTGGTAAAAAAATTGCATCGTTTGTATTATCGCTTTTACAGGAAAACAGTAACGAAACAAGAATTGCTATTAAAACGCCATTAAAGTATTTCCGGGTTTTCATAAGTTTAAAATTTTTCAGAACCGTAAGATACTAATTGCTCATATAATTTCATAAAAAACCTGCCGGTATTTAATAAAAATACCGGCAGGTATAACAACTATCTTAGAAAGGAATATTTTCAGTTTCTCTACTTAATTTGTTCCTTTTCCTTATCCTCCTTTTCGTCATCACTATTATCCTTTGTTGCTTTCTTGAATTCTTTCATTCCCTGTCCTATTCCTCTCATCAGTTCAGGAATTTTTCTTCCACCAAACAAAATAACAACAACAATAACTACTAAAATAATCTCAGGAGGACCAAAAAAACCGGCAATAATTAATGATATCATGTTTCCTTTTGTTTTTAATTTTTAGTAATACAAATTTAAAATATTTTCATTGTTAAACCTAATTCAAAGGTTTTTTATTTAAAACCATTCACTCAACTACTATTTATTTAACCATCTTATAATATCATTCCCGTTAGCAAATAACAGCAAGGCAAGTATGATGATCATCCCAGTCATCTGGGCATATTCCATAAATTTGTCACCGGGTTTTCTGCCTGTTATCACTTCATATAAAAGAAACATAACATGACCGCCATCCAATGCGGGTATTGGTAAAACATTCATTATTGCAAGAATGATTGACAAAAATGCTGTAAGATTCCAGAAAGAGTACCAATCCCATACTCCCGGGAAGATACTTCCAATAGTAATAAAACCTCCCAGTGATTCATAGGCTTTGGTATCTTTTGAAAAGATAAGTTTAATCTGTTTCAAATAATCCTGCAAAGTTTTTACACCTTTTGCAATACCTGCAGGAATTGATTCAAAAAAGCCATATTCAATTCTCCTAAATTCAATAATATCCTTGATATCCCTTCTAATACCTATCATCCCCTGGCTATTGACCACCACCGGGATCTCTAAATTATTACTATTTCGTTTTATCTGCAAAGAAACTTCTTCCCCTATATTTTCATCCAGTTTCTTTTTAAATTGATCATAGTATTTATAAATCTCATTGTTAAGTCCTAATATCTCATCGCCCGTTTGTAATCCTGCATTTTTTGCTGGTGACTCTTTGATAAAACCCGCAACAATCAGGGGAGAAAATGGTGTCCTTACATCAATCCTTCCTTTCCCTTTTATAAGAAGAGGTATTGATTTTTCAGGTATTCTTACCTCCATTAACCTGCCATCTCTTTTTACCTGTATCGTTTTTCTTTCATTTAATAAAATATCAGGAATAATCTGGGAAAAATTTTCAACCTCCTGGTTATCAACACTTATGATTTTATCCCCGTTTCTCAGTCCCATTTCAACACCAACTGAATCAACCAGTATCCCATATTTTACATTCTCAGTAGGTAAATATTCTTCACCCCACACAAAAAGCACCATGATATAGATTACAATAGCCAGCAGGAAATTTACCATTACACCACCCAGCATTATTATCAGCCGTTGCCACGAAGGTTTTGATCTGAATTCCCAGGGTTCAGCAGGCTTTTTCATTTGCTCCTTATCCATCGATTCATCAATCATCCCTGATATCTTAACATAACCACCCAGCGGTATCCATCCTATTCCATATTGCGTTTCCCCCTTTTTGAACTTCAATAATGAAAACCATGGATCGAAGAATAAATAGAACTTTTCCACACGGGTTTTAAACAATTTGGCAAACATAAAATGTCCAGCTTCATGCAGGATAACCAGTATTGATAAGCTTAAAAGTAACTGGGCTATTTTAACAAAAACTTCCATCCGTTTAAATTACTATTTTAATATCTATTAGTATTTTTTTATGTGTTCTTCCGCAAGCCTTTGGCTTTCAAGATTTGTCTCTTCCAGATCTTCAATTCCCGGTTTCTTAATAAATGAAATGGTGTTCATGACCTTTTCAATTATATCCGGCATTTCCATAAACCCAACTTTTTCATGAAGGAATGCATGAACAACAGCTTCATTTGCAGCGTTTAAAGCACAGGGGATATTACCCCCTCTGTGCATTGCTTCAAAAGAAAGTGCAAGATTACGAAATTTTTTTATATCTGCCTGCTCAAATGTTAGTTTTGGATAATCAGTAAAATTGAATCGTGGAAAGTCTGATTCCACTCTTTTAGGATAGCCAAGAGCATACAGAATAGGAAGTTTCATGTTGGGCCTTCCCATTTGTGCCTTTATAGATCCGTCACAAAACTGAACAAGCGAATGGATCACTGATTGCGGATGAATCAAAATTTCTATCTGCTCCGGATCAACACCAAAAAGCCATGTAGCTTCAATAGCTTCAAGCCCTTTATTCATCATTGATGCAGAATCAACCGATATCTTTTTCCCCATATCCCAGATAGGATGGTTTAATGTTTCTTTAACAGTAACATTTTTCAAATCCTCAATAGAATAATTTCTGAAGGGTCCGCCGGAAGCAGTAAGATATATCTTTTCAATTTTGTTATTTGTCTCGCCTGCCAGACACTGAAAAATAGCAGAATGTTCGGAATCAACCGGAATTACCTGCACTCCTTTTTCCAGAATCATCCGGATAATTAGCTCGCCGGCTACAACAAGTGTCTCCTTATTAGCCAGAGCCAGATCCTTCCCTGCATTAATAGCGCTGATAGTTGGTTTTAATCCCGAATAACCAACCACAGCAGTTAATACTAAATCAACCGACTCCATTTGAACCACCTGACATATAGCATCTCTGCCTGCAAAAACCTTCACCGGATAATTCCTGAGGGCCTCAGTAACGTATTCATAGTCCGATTCATTACCAATGACAACAGCATTAGGATGAAACTCCATTGCCTGCTTTATTAACAGATCTGCATTTTTGTTTGCCGTCAAAACCTCAACAATAAATTTCTCCTGGTGAGCAGCAATTACCTGAAGGGTCTGAGTCCCTATTGATCCTGTTGATCCTAATATGGCAATACCTTTTGGCATCTTACTGGTTATCTGGTTTGAGGTTTGAGGTTTGAGGTTTGAGGTTTGAGGTTGCTCTTTTCAAAAAATTATATATTTCTCCGGGTCAATGGGTATGCCATTATGCCAGAGTTCAAAATGCAAATGCGGTCCGGAAGTATACAACTCGCCTGAATTTCCAATAATCGAAATAGTTTCGCCTGCACTAACAACCGTTCCAATATCTTTCAATAATTCCGCATTATGTTTATAAATTGAGATAATGCTGTTATCATGCTGTATTTCTATAACATATCCAGTCTCAAGTGTCCATCCGGCCATAATCACAGTCCCGTCAAGGACAGCTGACACAAGAGTCTTTGGCTCTGCAACTATATCAGTCCCGAAATGATTATCAACCGGATTAAATTTGCTTGATACTACTCCTTTCAGAGGAGTAAAAAAATGCTGATTGATTATTTTACTCCCCTTATTATTCTCTTCATACTCAGAAGTGGAGAGATTATATTGTTCTTCCTGTTCTATCTGGATACGCAGCAGTGAATCTTCGACAGATTTATTAAAAGTAATATTATCATAGCTCTTTGAAGTATCCTGCAAACTTTGAAAATCAACCGGTTCCTTACCAGAAATAATAGCGTTAATATTACTAAAATACTGGTCCCTTATATGAAGTTCATTTTCAAGCGAATCAAGCCTGTAAGCCGTCATAATAATATTTCTCTTCATATTTCCATCAGGATAACCCGGAATAAATTCCCTAAGATTTGTAAAGGCTATCAATGTGGCTGTTAGGACTATAAGAGATATAATAACAGCACCTATCAGGCTAAAAGTACCTAATTTTGTAAGTCTCGTCTGCCATATCTCCTCAAAAGTATGGTCATTATAAATTGTTATCCTGAATCTGTGTTTCCAGGAGCTTTTTTCTTTGTTCAATGACATTCTTTAAAATTTCCCGATAAAAACGGTGCAAAGATACAAAGATATATGGTAAAATATTACAGGCAGATGGGATTATTGATAACTAATCAGTCGGCAATCCACAGTCAGCAGTCCACAATCAGCAGTCCACAGTCAGCAGTCCACAGTTGGCAGTCCACAGTCGGCAGTCCACAGTCGGCAATCCACAGTCGGCAGTCCACAGTCGGCAATCCACAGTCAGCAGTCCACAGTCGGCAATCCACAGTCGGCAGTCCACAGTCAGATAAGAAAATCCTTAAGATAAATATATAGACCGGTCTGAAGATTGCCGACTGCCAATCCCGAAAATTAGCAATTCACCGGCTGGCGAATGCGTAAATTACTGAAGATTCCGACTTAAAAAAATACAGATATATTTTGAGAAACAGAAATCATACCGTACATTTGCACCTTAAAATATAGTGCGGGGTGGAGCAGTGGTAGCTCGTTGGGCTCATAACCCAAAGGTCGCAAGTTCGAGTCTTGCCCCCGCTACAACGAAAAAACCTGACACGATAGTGTCGGGATTTTTTTATTTCCGCGAATCCCGATCCAATCGGGATGAGCAATCTTGCCCCCGCTTAGACAGCCCCAAGCTTGCCTGACGGAATGAGTGGTGAAAAAAGATAATAATTTCGTAAGTTTGTTCTTATTACATTTATCGTGAATCCCTGAACATTATGAGCTATTCCTTTCGTATAATAACATTTTTATTATTACTTACTCCAGCCGTTTTTGCTAACAGCGATAACAGGTTGGTTTCAGAAAAGGGGATACTCGATCTACGGGAACTTGAGTTTGACCAGAGCACCGTTATTAATCTGGATGGTGAATGGGAATTTTACTGGAATAAGTTTCTTTATCCTGTTGATTTTGATTCTGACATACAGCCAACACCGGATTGTTACGGAAAAGTTCCATCTTACTGGACAAGTTATGATCCTGGTAATTGTGATATTGAGAGTCAGGGGTACGCTACTTACAGACTAAAAATTCTGCTGCCACGCAACTTCAGAGAAGAAATTATGTTTGATGTCCCTGTGTTTGATGCTGCTTTTGATCTGTACCTGGATTATTTTTATGCCGGGGGCAATGGAACACCAGGTACTTCAAAACAGGACAGTGAAGCAGGTTATTCCCCCTTTAAGGTAAGTTATACTCCGGTAAATGATACTTTACAGATCACTGTTTTAGTATCCAATTACCAGCACAGGCGTGGAGGATTCTGGAAATCAATGAGAATAGGGCATCCGGAAAAGTTAACACGATTCGAGAACCGCTATGAACTGATCAGTATAATATCCATGGGTGTTTTACTCTCTTTCTCCCTGTTTTTTTTCTTCTTTTTTATATTCTTCAGAGCTGATAAAACCCCCCTGTTTTTATCATTAGCACTGGCCGGTATTTTTTTTCGACTTATGTGCACAAATACTTACACGGTATTGCTTCTTACCGATATCTCATGGGAATGGATGATACGGTTTGAATATTTAGGAAGTTTTTTTGCACTTCTGTTTGGTATGTGGTATTTATACTCATTATACCCGTCAAAAATATTGTATCAGCTTACGCGACTGAATACTTTATTTTCCACCATTCTTTTACTGGCTATTCTTTTTCTTAAGGTTGAAGTATTTTCGTACTCAATGTTTTATTTTCAGCCTGCTATAGTAGCATTCTTACTGTATTACTTTTATGCAAGCGGAAGGAATTCAATCAGGGGACATAAAGCAGATATAATCTACTTCTCAGGACTTGTTATCCTGCTGGCTGCATTAGTAAATGACATACTTCTTGCTAACTCAGAGACTGCCCTGTTTAAAGAATATACTAACCATTTCGCTATTCAGATATTTGTTTTTCTCCAGTCAATAATGCTTATACGTAAATGGATACTTGCTTATAAGGAAAATGAAAGGTTGCAGGAAGCATTAGATTTTAAGAACAGAGTATTTTCTATTATTGCTCACGATCTAAGAAGTCCGGTTGCAAGTCTTATTCAAATAACTGAATTCCTTAAAGCAGACTCGCTTGAAAAAGATAATACGGAATTCCGTATAGCTGCCCATGAATTGGCAAAATCTGCCGGAGAATTGATTGATAATTTGTTGTACTGGGGACGAAGTCAAAGCAACCAGATCCGTTATAATCCTGATTCCTGCGATATTTCCGATATCGTATCCAACGTTTTTAATGTCTTTAATGAAATGGCAAGGCAAAAATCTATTAAACTGAAATATATACCGGATGGTAAGAAATATGCTTTTTGTGACAAAGAACTTATTACGATCGTTATCCGTAACCTGGTTTCCAATGCTTTAAAATTCACACATAAAAGTGGAATGATTAGTGTTACAACCTCCCCTCATCCTGATATGAAAAACATGACTCTTATCTCAGTTAAAGATACAGGTATTGGAATTCCTAAAAATAAAATTAAAAATCTTTTTGACAGTGATAAACTGGAATCAATGATGGGTACTGCCAATGAGAAAGGTACAGGATTAGGTTTACGCCTTTGCCAGGATCTGGTACATCTGAATAAAGGTACTATTATTGTAAAAAGCGAACTGAAAACAGGAACTACTTTTTCCATCTCACTTCCGGGTATTTTAAATATATCCTGATTAAAGATACAATCACAATTCGCAATTTTTTATATCTTTATCCTAATAAAAATATAATAGTTATTCCATACTACTGGAAAACTCCTGTTATCAATTACTTAAGGGAAAAACCCGGTTTGAAATCAATAAAAAAAAATAATTGGAACCCTATCCAAAAGATAGTCTTTCTCTCCCTTTTTACTGCTCTTTCAACATTCAACACAATACTTGCACAACAAGACCCGAATTTTAAAAAGATATTTAAAGAAGCAGAAGCGATTCTGATTTACGGTAACGCTCACGATATTGCCTTGCCGATGTATCTTATGCTTGAACAAATGGACCCGGACAATTCAAACATCCAGTACAAAATAGGAGTTTGTTATCTCAACATTCCAGGCAGAAAAACTTCAGCTATTCCCTATCTTGAAAAAGCCGTACAAAACATATCAAATAATTACTCCTACAGCTACAAAGAAAGAAAAGCCCCTAAAGACGCATTATTTTATCTGGGAAATGCATATCATATTGCTTTCCGGCTCGATGATGCAATTCTGTACTATAATAAGTTTAGGCAAGCATTGGATGAAACTGAATTTTATGAAATGGATTTTATTAACCAGGAGATCAGCAGTTGTAACAGTGCAAGAAAACTTATGAATACTCCCGTTCTTTTTAGAATTGAAGATCTTGGGGATAATATAAACCGTTTTCAGGTAAATGTAAATCCCGCTGTATCAGGGAACCGTAAAGTGCTTGCCTACACTGCAAAGCTCGGCTCAAACTTCCGGATCATGTATTCCGTAAAAGAAAAAGGACAATGGTCAGATCCAATAGATATTACCGATGAGATTGAAGCCGGAGAAGACTGCCAGACCTCTTCCCTCTCTTATGATGGAACAACTTTGTTCCTGTTTAAGGAAAACAGAGGCATGGCTGACCTGTTTTCAAGTCATTACAGAAACGGCAAATGGACTGAAATTGAAAGTCTTGGCAAGAATATTAATACAAAATACTGGGAGTCTAACTGCTCTCTTTCAAAAGACGGGAAAACACTCTATTTTTCCAGTAACAAGCAGGGCGGTTTCGGCGGATTAGATATATACCAATCAAAATTAATGTCTGATGGTAAATGGGGCGAACCAAAAAACCTTGGGAATAAAATAAACACCCCTTTGCTGGAAGACAATCCGTTCATTTCAGAAGACGACAGGAAGCTTTATTTCAGCTCACAAGGACACTTTAATATAGGAGGATTTGATCTTTTTTATTCTGAAAAAACTGCCGGCAATCGTTGGACAACACCGGTAAATATCGGTTATCCAATTAACTCAACTGACAATGACATGTTTTTAGTACCGGTCGGAAAAGGCGATACTGTATATTTATCACAGTTTTCAGGAGGAGGATGGTTGGCAGGCCAAAATATTTACAGGATAATATTCACTGATGAAATTAAACTGACTGAAGCTACTTTATCAGGGACTATTGAACTGGGAGACGGCAGACAGGAACTTGATTCCTCCTTCCTTGTTATAATCAAAGATTCCCTTCATCATAAAACAATTAAAACTCTTTTACCCGACCTTCAAACACGTGAATTCAACGTTAAGCTACCTTCAGGATCATATGAATTGCTGATATCCGGCGATAATTATCAAACAAAACAGGAAAACATTACTATTCCTGACGAGATCAGACAAGAAACTATTTCATTTATTGTTCACCTTAATCTTGAAGCAGTTGCCTCAGGGGAGGTGTTCACAAGTCGTCCCATCCTGTTCGATTTCGACAAATATAACCTTACCGGCACAGCAATAACAGAACTGGAAAGACTGGCATCTGTAATGAAGCAATATCCTTCCATTGAATTCGAGATAATTGGAAATACGGACGCAATAGGAAGCAATAATTACAACCTTGCACTTTCCAGAAAAAGAGCCATCTCCGTTGTCGATTATCTTTATTCACGTGGAATACCTAAGTCAAAGTTTAAAGCCCGTGGGGTTGGGGAAATAAAAGCTGTTGCACTAAATAAAAAACCTGATGGAACCGATTTGCCGGAAGGCAGAAAATATAATCGACGGGTTGATATCAGATTATTAAGTTCAGATACGAACCTGGTATTTAATACGGAGGTTTACGTACCTGAATATCTTAAATTTGGCAAAGAACTTAAGCACACTATTCTTGTTGTTAAAGTCAGTAAAAAATTACCTGATGATTATTTCTTCAAATACAATATTAAAGAATTGAACTATATCCAGATCGATACAGCTAACGGTGAATTTTATTATACACTTGGTAGCTTCATTCAAAAAACCAGGGCAATAAAGTTATTAGGAAAACTTTACGATGCCGGATTCTCAGAAGCAAGAATTGTTGACGATGTGGAATTGTCTGAAATTCTTAGTGTGGAAAACAGGAAAAGCAATTTTTTAGGAAGAATGATTGAGATTGAAGGAATACCAATCTATACAATCCAGATATATGCACTCCTAAAACCTCCACATCCTAAGGCATTCAAAGGAGTTAAAGATGTTAGGGTATTCCATAGAAACAGTAAATTTTACCGTTATACAGTCGGGGAATATAAAGGTTTTACTGCAGCAAAAAAGGCTTTAAAAACAATTGTGATAAAAGGCTATAAAGACGCATTTATCCGTCCCCTCTCGGATCTGCAATAAGTTGAAAGTAAATATCTGCATCCATGTACAAACTATTAATCAGGTTTAAGCCCTTTTTTAAAGTATTTTTCTGGCTCTGGCTGCTCTTTATTCTGGTAATTTCCTCTACCCCAAATTTACCTGATTTGAAGTTAAATATTGACGAATCAACTATCAGGATAGATTATGCCATCCATTTTATTGAATATTTCATGTTAGTTTGTTTTTTTCTAATCTGGAGAATTAAAATTAATCTGAATCCCACCATCACTATTGTATTGCTAACTCTTCTTATCGGAATGGCAACTGGATTTATTGACGAATTTCATCAGAAGATCATCATCGGCAGGACTTTCAATCCCATAGATATGTTATCCAATTTCCTGGGTGTTATAACAGGGGTGGTCACTGTTACTTTGTATCTGAAAATAATCAACAGAAAGATATAGAAGAGGTGATGAGGAAATGGGGTGATGGGGTGATAAGGTGAAGAAGAAAAAAAAGAAAATGAATTAGTGAATACGGAAGCCGCTGAAAGATCCTGTGCCACTACTGTTTGGAATACCAGTATATAGCACAATTCGAACAGTTTGATCTGAAAGAAGTTTTATTAAAATGGCTGAAGACACCATATCTGGAGAGCCAATATCATCATTCAAAGTTTCATACAACACTTCATTCATGTATATATAAAGCTTTTGTGCACTTCCGTCAGCATCATAATTGACATGAAATACATAAACACCATCAGACGGTGCAGTAAAAATACCTGTTAGAGGATCATAGCCTCCTCCGTCATTATATTCAACAACATCATTGAAAAGAAAAGTTGTATCTGTTGCAGTAGGCACAGGAACTATTTTCGTCTTTTTGGCCCTAAACCCAATCAATGGAATATTCTCCAGGCTGCTCAAAGGAACAGTTGTAGTTCCGCCTTCATCAGTTATCTCTAAATCAGTACCATTCAGAATAGCGCCGGTAATTAATTCATTTGTTGGGCTTGTGTCATTATAATTAAGTTCAACGGTATTCCCGTTGTCAATTGAAAGTGAATTTCCAACAAGGTTAAGGCCCTGTTGATCAGTATTATCAAGGTATCCTCCTAAATATACTTCACCCCCGCTTGAAAGATAAATTGTGTCATTTGAAATAGATAATATCTGTAATTCATTTGTTGGGCTTA
>JAGGXD010000232.1 GCA_021163295.1 Bacteroidales bacterium | reverse complement strand
GTTTTTAATTAATAATAAGAGGATTATGAAAGCTTATACGTAAACTATGAAAATTAGCTACCGAAGGTTTTGTTCAACAGGCGTTAAAATTAATTGCCGGTTTGGTGCTTTTTAAGAGTTTTGTACATTTGGTAAAATGTATTAATAAATTGAAAGGACATTGCCAAAAAACGGCAACTAAATTTTAGCGCCGGTCCGTTGTAGGGCATTAGAGAAAACGAAAATTGAAGTAACATAAAACAAAATAAATCGTCATATTAAAAATAGGTGAAATTATGAAACAAAAAATATGTGAAAGTTGCGGAATGCCAATGAAAAGCATTGAAGATTTTGGTGGTAAAAAATCAGAAAATAAATATTGCAACCATTGCACTGACAATAAAGGGAATTTAAAATCTTACACTGAAAAAGTAAAGGATTTTAAAAATATGATAATTGAAACCAATGATTTTGGTGAAGAACAAGCCGAAAAAATAGCAAAAGAAAGGTTGAAACAATTTCCTGCTTGGAAGGACATTGAAATTTAAAGGCAATATTATGAAAAGAGTATTAGGAGCATTTATAATTTTATTAGTAACTGTAAGTTGCAATAACTCATCTTCGCAAGAAAAGAATGACAAATTCACGGACTGGGCATTAAAAAACTCACAAAAAATCGAGACACTTGAAGTAACGGAAAAACAAGACGATTTGAAACTGTTAAAGCAAATTGTCGGAAAAGCAGAAGTTGTTTGTCTTGGAGAAAGTCGCCACGATATTCACGAACAATTTCAATTGAAACATCGTTTTATAAAATATCTCGTTGAAGAAATGAACTTTACCACATTTATTTTAGAAGCAAGTTTTCCATATTCAAATAAAATCAATGACTATATTCTTAATGGCAACGGTAACATTGACGAGATAATGTCAAATATGCCTGGGTGGTTTTTGTGGGACACACAAGAAATGACGAAAATATTAAATTGGTTAAAAGATTTTAATCAAAATCCTAAAAATGAAAAGAAAGTAAATTTTTATGGAATTGATATTGTTGCACCAAATAATGCAATTGACCAAATATTTGAATACTTACAAAAAGTAGATAAAACTTATTATGGGAATATTCAAGGCAAAAATTTTGCTCGAAATATAATTGAAGACAATCAATGGCAAACATCTTTGCAACATTATTCAGAACTTGGAGAAGAAGAAAAACAAATTTTGATAAAAAACTATAATGAATTATTTCAGCAGATAAAAGAAAATGAAAAGCGATATATTGGTAACTCAACTGAAAGTGAATACAACTGGATTTTAAAACTCTCTTATTCTGCAAATGAAGCGAATAAAATGTTTACTGAGACAGATAGGATTAAAATGGGATTAATTCGAGATAATGCAATGGCAAATATCGCTTTATGGATAAACGAGAGAAATGAGAAATTAATTATTTGGGCTCATAATGTTCATATAGCCAAGTCAGAATTTACTATGAATATGTTTCCTGAAAACAGAATTCAAGGAATGGGATATATTTTACATCAAGAACTTAAAGATAAAATGATTTCTATTGGTGCTTCATTTAATCAAGGAGTTTTTCAAAATGAAAATATAACTTTTGAACCTGCCGAAGAAAATACCATTGACGGCACACTTGCTAAATTAAAAAGGAAATACTTTTTACTTGACCTAAAAGGAAAATCGGAAAATAAGGAAGTTGAAAAGTGGCTCAATACAGATAAAGTAATTCAAGCACAAGGTTTTGAAATGACTTGTATTCCAAAGAGATCGTTTGATGCTATATTTTTCACAAATAATATTTCAAAGGTTAATTACAATCCAACAACACTTGAAAAGTTAAGAAATTGAGAAAAACGCCCTACAATCGAGTAGGCTGCCCCGCCAGTAAACACTGACGGGGAGAACCTCTCACACCACTGCCCGTACGGGTCTCGTAAGCAGCGGTTCGTTAAGTTGTGGGGAAATCTTTCGGTAAATCTCGAGTAGAGATACATATCCTCGCTTCTTTAATCTATCAACTGTGATAGTAGTCCCAAGAATTGGACTTTGAGCAATAGCCCAACCACCCATTCGTGACCGACTCCATGCATAGGCTTGTCCCTGTTCGACTCCCAACCGAATCAGGTTTTTCCTTTTCCGTTCGGATTTCTTCCAGTGATGCCAGATGCAATACTGAAGACGGTTTCGTAACCATCCATCCAGTTCGTTGAGTTTGTTTTGAATACTTGCCATACGGAAATTATTCACCCATCCTCTTTGAACTTGATTGAGTTTTTCGATACGTTCATCGAAACTCATTGGAGTAGTTTTTCGAGTAAGGATTTTGAGCTTTTGCTTTAGCTTCTTCCAACTCTTTTCCGAAACTACCAATTGATATTTGCCTTTTTCTCCTTTCACATAGGTGGGTACAAAACCAAATCCTAAAATTGTGAGTTGTACTGGTCGGCGGATTCCGCTTTTCTCCCGGTTAATAGTCAGTTTTAGCTTGTTTCTAAGAAACTTGAAAATAGCGTTACCAACCTTTCGGGAATTTGCCTTGGTTTTGGTATATATACTAAAATCGTCGGCATAACGGACAAATCGCAATCCCTGTCTTTCCAGTTCCCTATCCAACTCATGTAATATGATATTGGACAGTAGCGGACTGAGTGGACTACCCTGTGGTACGCCTTTTCTGCGTTTGACAAGTTTCCCTTTTATTGAAATCGGGGAACGTAGCCATTTACGGATTAGACGTAAGGTTTCCAGGCATTTGATTTTGCGGTAGAGTAATTGTACCAGATAGCAATGGTCTATTTCATCGAAAAAGGTTTTCAGGTCTATATCTACGATATACTGATATCCCTCGTTGATGTAACCCTGCGCTTTCAGGACTGCCTGATGGAGGCTCTTGTTTGGCCGGAATCCAAAACTGGATTCCGAAAATTCAAACTCGAACCGTGCCATTATGACTTGCAATACCGCCTGCTGAAGCAATCGGTCGGTTACGGTCGGAATGCCCAAAAGGCGCATCTTCCCGTTTCCCTTTGGAATCTCTATCCCTAAAATGGGTTGTGGCAAATACTTCCCTGAACGAACCTCCGCTGTCAGTTCTTCTTTATCTATTGACCATAGTTCTGACAACTTGGTTACCGGCATATGGTCAACTCCTGCCGAACCGTGGTTCTTCTGGACTTGTCGCATTGCCTGCAACATGTTCTTCCGGGTAAGGATCTGTTCAATCATTTTAGTGTACTTTTCTTCTTTCCCTGTTCCGCTTATTGTAAGGCTAGACCCGCGGTGCGAGAGCTTCCTTACAATATTTGGAACAACTTAACGTTCAGCCCTTCAGTACGCTGTGAGTCCTCCACGGTCTCTATTCGTGGCTCGTTACCTGTACCTACTATGGCTTCTGCTGACTTCTCCTTGTTCATCCCGTGGTCAGGGAGATCTCCCCCCGGTAAGAGCATATTCCTTCTTCCAATCCCTGCTGGATCTACTGTAAAACGATAAATTCATTTCGGACGTTACAATGATGTGCTTGCTTATCCTCGTCTTACAGCCTCTTATCCAGTTTCTGTGCTGACGCATCGGTACAGCATCGTTCCGATTCGTCAGTACCGAAATTTGTAGTCTCGCTTCCTTTAGTGCATACCTCGCGGTAAACCACCGTTCGGCTGAGCTCACGCCGAAGCCTTGCGACTTACTAACGGTTCGGGGAGTTACCCCCGCCCGTAAGGGACTTGCACCCTCTGGAATAAATAACCCACCGTACACTTCGCTCTTTAATATTAATTTGTATTTTTAACATTTTTATAGAGCTTCCGGTGGCTGTGCTCATGCTCATGCTGGACACACACACGCTATAAATTCAAGCGGGCGGAAAGTGCTAATATGAAACAAATTACAAGCAAAAAACAACAGTGCAACCTGAAAGAAAAGTGCAAGCAAATACTCGCCTGGAATTTATAGCCAAACGTTTTAGCTAATACATAATGTAAGACATTTATTAGAAAGGAATACCTTGAGACCTTGGTTAATTAAGAAGAAATTAGAAGTCAACTTTAACCTAATAATCATACCAACATGAAAAACCTAATCTTTATTTCATTGATTGTCTCATCTATTATCTATGGTTGTCAGCCATCAGAAGAGAAATGCAATATGTATATTCAACACTTCTTTGAAACACAAGCACAGTTTACATGTGCTGATAGTACAAAAGGAGTCGTTCAGTTAAAATTCCTTAACATAAGCTGGAACATGGAAATAATATCTATTGAGTTTAATATCCCTGACAGTATTGAATACTCAGATTTTTATAATGCTTATACTGGCAGGATCGTTGATGCTTATTATAAGAGCAGAGATATAGATAGTACCAGATTAATTGATTCCTTATTTATTTCACAAAGCTGTAACTGTGATGATGTTAGGAAAATTATTATTAACCATTATTGTAATGACAGAGTTTTCGCAGGAATATTCAAAACGGCTTTATCTAGTTTCTATACCAATAAGGAAAGAGTAACCGAACATAATGAAATATTCAAGATAGACAAAATTGACTTCAAGATGGACAGCTTAATTCAAATTGCGTTACTTCAGTTTGACATTGTGAAATATGATCCTGAGAAAGGTTTCGCTTTCCATTTTGTCTGTGGGGTAAATCCATTTGACTATAATTATGAAAATAAAGAGCGGTTTTTAATTCCGGGTTTTTGTCAGGAGGCACTTAGAAACAAAGAGATGTATACTACAACCAAAAAGATAATAAGGTTTCTTAATGAGAAAGTTAGGGAAGAGAATGGAGAAGAAATTAAAAATGTAGAGGAAGTTTGTAATAAGTACGAAAAAGAACTTTATAGACTGCTTTTAGAGGAAGGAACACTTAAAAATTCACTTTTGGAATATTATGAAGAAAGAAAAGACATAGAGCCATTTAGAATAAAATATTGATGAAATATGCACTTAGCCATACGTGCTCATAAATAATTGCCGAGATAGTAGTAAATTCAGGACTTGCAGCCCGCATCAAGCTCAATACAATTCCATTATTCCCTGCCCGTCTGTCAGGTAGGCATCTTTCCATTCTTTCATTTTTCCATTTTTTAATTACTTTGTGGCACTATGTTATTTATCTTTGCTTAAAAAAATGGATCCTGACAAAAAAATCTGGCAGTGGATTATTTTTCTGATTTTGTCTTTGATATGGGGTTCATCATTCATACTGATGAAAAAAGGACTTGATGCTTTTACAAGTAATCAGGTAGCGGCATTTCGCATTTTTATATCTTACCTTGCTTTTCTTCCTATTGCATTTAAACACTTCAAAAAAATAAAAAAAGAAAATATTATTTCATTATTAATTGTGGGTTTTATCGGCAATGCCATTCCTGCCATGTTATTCACAAAAGCGCAAACCAGAATTGACAGTTCACTCGCCGGCATGCTGAATTCCCTTACTCCTATGTTTACTCTTTTTGTTGGATTATTGTTTTATAAAAGCAAGATACTGTTAATAAATATCGCGGGGATACTTCTTGGATTAATTAGTGCTATCGGGCTGGTAAATAACGGACAAAACATTTTGTCCGGGGATAATAGTTATGCAATCTTTATTGTTGTTGCAACTATTTTTTACGGTATTAGTGCTAATGAAATTAAGTTTAAACTTCCCGGCATGAGCGGCATTGCCATTGCAGCCTTGTCATTCTTCTTTATAGGTCCGTTTGCCGGAATATATTTGTTATTCACTGACTTCTCAGGTGCAACAAATTCAGGGCTATTCCTTCCAGGTCTTGGATATATTGCTATTCTGGCAATCTTCGGTTCATTTTTTGCGGTTATGTTATTCAATACATTAATAAAACACACATCGGCAATTTTTGCCTCATCTGTTACATATACAATTCCACTAATTGCAATTATGTGGGGAGTTGTTGACGGAGAACAGTTTACATTTAATCATTTATTATGGTTCACTGTTATCCTGGTGGGTATATATCTTGTAAACAAACGAAAGTTAATTGCAATTCATTAATTGAAAGAAACCAGTAAAAATGAATAAAAAAACAATTATTCTCAACTCGGTTATCAGCGGGATACTGTTAAGCCTTGCCTGGTCGGGATGGTTCTCAGGATTAGTACTGTTTATTGCGATAATTCCGTTATTATTTGTTGAAAAATATCTTTACCGGAACAGAAATAAATTCAAATCAAGAACATTTTTTCTCTATTTATCACTTTCATTTACAATATGGAACCTATTATCGATTTTCTGGATATACAATGCAACAATACCGGGTGCTATTGGTGCCATAATAATAAATACAACACTTTTATCAGTAGCTATCTGGCTTTTTCATGTAACCCACAGGCGGTTAGGAGATAAATTTGGGTATTTCAGCCTTGTTATTTACTGGTTGGCGTTTGAGCATTTTTACCTGAATGCTGAGATATCATTTCCATGGCTTAACCTTGGAAACGGACTGGCGAAAGATATCCTTTTTATTCAATGGTATGAATATACAGGCACTTTTGGAGGCACATTGTGGGTTATTATAATAAATATCCTCCTGTTCAAAATCATTAATAATTACCTTGCAGGCAGGACTTTACGCGAACAGATTGCTAAAATCCTATTTACTGCAGGTTTTATTTTCATTCCTATGGTTATTTCAACTATTATATTTTATTCCTACAAAGAGGCAGAAGACCCATATGACATTGTTATAATTCAGCCTAATATCGATCCATATAATGAAAAATTCGGAGGTCTTTCCAATTATGAGCAATTAAGTATTATCCTGCATCTTGCTGACTCTTTAGTTGATGAGAATACCGATTATGTTATTGGACCGGAAACATCAATAAACGATTACATATGGGAAAACACCATCTCAGAAAACTCCAGCATTAAAAGAGTAAAACAATTTATTGAAAAGCATCAAAATGTAAAATTTGTAGCTGGCATAACCTCTTATAAAAGATATCAAAAAGGAGAAAAACTTTCACCTACTGCAAGGAAATTTACCGGTGTTGATTCGTATTATGATGTATATAACACCGGAATGCAGATGGACAGCACCGAAAATATCCAGCTATATCATAAGTCGCAATTAGTTGTAGGTGTAGAAAAAATGCCTTACCCTCATCTGTTTAAATTTCTGGAAAATATAATTATTGATCTTGGAGGGACAACCGGAAGTTACGGCACTCAAAAAGAGAGGTCAACACTTAATGAGCCCCGTGGAGATCTAAAAGCTGCTACATTGATCTGTTATGAGTCCATTTTTGGAGAGTATGTGACACGTTATATCCACAATGGTGCAAATATAATTTTTGTAATCACAAATGATGGATGGTGGGGGAATACGTCAGGATATAAGCAACACCTGACATATTCCAGTATAAGGGCAATTGAAACCCGGAGAAGTATTGCCCGTTCAGCAAATACGGGAATTTCGTGTTTTATCAACCAGCAGGGTGAGATAAAACAGCCAACTGAATGGTGGGTACCCGATGTTATTAAATCAACTTTAAACCTGAACGAGAAAATTACATTCTATGTAAAATATGGTGATTACATTGGCAGAACATCTGATTTCTTTTCAATAATTCTGTTAGCATATACCCTGGTAAATATCCTGATAGCCAGGAAACCCGGAAAATCTTAACCTGCTCACTGAATGAGATTTATTATCATTTTCATATTTTTCTTTATTGCCGGTTTAATAAACGGACAGATACTGCCTGAAAAATCTATTGAAAAATATTCAATTAGTGGTAATATTACTGATAACCATGGAGAATCGCTTATTGGAGCAAATATTTATGTTTCAGAACTAAATGCCGGAACATCCTCAAATAATTATGGCTTCTACTCCCTTACTCTACCAAAAGGTATTTATAATTTTACCTATTCTTATATTGGCTTCAATACAGAAACAAAACAGGTTATTCTTGACAAAGACCTGGACTGTAACATAAACCTTTCCTCTGTCAGAGAGAATCTTGATGGTGTTGAAATAGTTGCTGAACCTATACAAAACCAAATACAAATAACTGATCTAAACTCATATAAAATACCTGCTCCTGTTGTAAATGAAATTCCTGTTCTGTTAGGTGAACCTGATATACTCAAAGCTATTCAGCTTCTTCCCGGTGTGCAGGCTCCGGGCGAAGGTCTTTCAGGACTTGTTGTCAGGGGTGGAAATACAGATCAGAATCTTTTCCTGCTCGATGAAGCTCCTGTTTATAATGCTTCCCATCTTATGGGATTCTTTTCGGTTTTTAATAATCAGGCAGTAAATGATGCTACATTCTATAAAGGATATATGCCATCTATTTATGGTGGCAGATTATCATCACTACTCGACGTTAGAATGAAAGAAGGAAATTATAATAAGTTTAGCAGTTCGGGAGGTATTGGTACTATTTCAAGCAAGTTAACCATTGAAAGCCCAATGTTGAAACAGAAAGGATCATTTCTTGTATCCGGCAGAAGATCGTATGCTGACATTTTCCTTTCTCTCTCTGATAATGAAGAAGTGAAAAACAATCATCTGTATTTCTACGATCTTAATTTTAAAATGAATTATCGTATTAACCTACGAAACAAAATTTATCTTTCAACTTATCATGGCAGGGATGTTTTTAAGTTCAGGAATCAATATTATCTGACATGGGGTAACCTGACCCAGACATTTCGATGGAATCATGTTTTTTCAAGCAAACTATTCTCTAACCTTTCAGCTATCTACAGCAAGTACGATTATAGACTCGGACAAGCAGTTGATATTGCAGGAATTGAATGGAATTCTTCACTGGCAGACGTTAGTTTGAAATACGATTTTACTTTTTATCACAATCCTAACAGCACTATCAGATTTGGTGTGGCATCCTGTCTTCATTCATTTAAGCCGGGTTTCATTAAAGCCACTGACCCCTCTTCCATCTTTAGCAATTTTACAATCCCCGGATCAAAGGCACTGGATCATGCATTGTATTTCGATCATAATCTCACTTTATCAACTAAGCTTACCCTTAATTGGGGACTACGTTTTTCTTTTTTCCAAAATATGGGAAAAGCTTTGATATATAATTTTGATGAGAACTATGAAAAAACTGACTCAACTGTCTATAAAAAAGGAGAAATATTCAATTCTTTTGCAGGTATCGAACCACGAATAAGTCTTAAGTATCTGATAAATCCGGAAAATTCTATCAGGGGTAGTTATACACGCACAAAACAGTATATGCATCTACTGTCCAACGCATCAACAGGTACTCCTCTGGATATCTGGATCCCTTCAAATCCGAATATTAAACCACAATCTGCCGACCAGGTAGTTTTTGGGTTTTTTAAAACGTTAAAAGAAGCAGGTTTGGATTTCTCAACGGAATTATTTTATAAGTGGATGAATGACCAGGTTGACTATAAAGAACATGCTGATCTGATACTTAATCCTGAAGTTGAAGGACAGTTGAGATTTGGAAAGACAACTTCCTATGGACTGGAACTAATGATAAATAAAACCAAAGGAAAATTTAATGGGTGGATCAGTTATACTCTTTCAAAAGCGGAAAAAGAATTCGCCGACCTTAATAACGGGAATCCATTCCCGTCAAATTTTGACAGAAGACATAATGTGTCAGTTAATCTCAATTGTAACATCAATAAAAGGATGAGATTTTCAGTTAACTGGATCTATCTGAGTGGTTCTCCTTTAACCCTTCCGGTTGGAAGATATATTTATGGAAATATGGTTGTTCCGTTATATTCAGGCAGGAATACATACAGAATGCCTGATTATCACCGGCTTGACCTAGGATTTATCTTACGGGGCAAACAAAAATCAGACAGAAAAATAAGCGGAGAATGGAGTTTTTCAGTATATAACGCATACAACCGGAAGAATGCATGGATGATATATTTTCAAACGGATGAAGAAAATCACATGGTTACCGAAGCTGTAAAAATGTATCTGTTCCCGATAATTCCTTCAATAAGTTATAATTTTAAATTTTAATAGATGAAGAGTCCGGTTTTCTACATATTAGCACTTTTTTTTCTTGGTTCATGTACCGAAAAGATTGAACTTGACCTTGATAACACTACTCCTGAAATTATCATTGAAGGATCGATATCAAATTACTTTGATAATCACCGGGTTACTATCACTAAAAGTCAGGGCTATTACAACTCTAACTTGCCTGAACCGGTAGAAAATGCTAAGGTTCAAATTATATCCCAACAAGACACTTTTAATTTATTTGAAGTTAGTGAAGGGGTTTATGTGACCGGAAATTTAAGAGGCGTTCCCGGCAACACTTATACTCTTATGGTAAATATAGATGATAACATATTTACTGCTCAATCAACCATGCCGCCTGAGCCTGTTATTGATTCTATCAAATTCAGGAAAAATGAAGATGAGTTAAGAGTATTTGACGTATTATTATATACGCAGGAACCACCGGAAGACAACTATTACTACTGGGGTCTTATGAAGGATTACTATCCGGTTACCACAAGTCTGGACAAATTACGATTTGCAAATGATGATCTTATAAACGGTAATTACCTGTCAGGATTGAAAGCCCAAGCGATTGAAGCAGAACCCGGAAGTCGCGTGACATTAATTATGGCATCTATTCCCGAAGATTATTTTAACTATTGCCTTGCAATATTGAAAGAAACGAAATTCAGTGATAGTCCGTTTGAACCTGCCCCGGCAAATCCGGAAACAAATATAAAAGGAGGTGCCCTCGGGTTTTTCCATGCTTACGCGGAGACCACAATGACAAGGATAGTTAGAAGTATATACTAATGTTAAGGTAAAAAAGGATTTTGCGACTCTATCTCCTCCCTATTTCCCCTCTTCAAACTTTTTCAAACCGGCATCCAGAAAATCGTTATATTCCTTTATATTCAGGTTGTAAGCCATTGGAGAGACTAGTACATTCTCTTTGTGATCCAGTATAACATAATAAGGTTGTGAGTTTATTTTGAATCGGGAAATTTGAAAATCTGCATTCTTTTTACCTATGGTTTTTTTTATCTTCCCGTCGTAATCAGAGGTAATCCATTCATCCTCAGGCAACTTTGTGCGATCATCAATATAAAGAGCAATAATTACAAAATTCTCTTTTAATCGTTTCAGCACATCGGGATCAGACCACACTTTAGCTTCCACCTCTTTACAATTACTACAGGCATGGCCTTTGAAATCAAGAAACACCGGTTTGTTTAATGTTTTTGCACAGGCAAGTCCCTGCCGGTAATCAAAATATCCTGTTAATCCGTATGGCAGATGCAGGAAATCGGCATATTTTGGATTCTCACATAATATATTTGTTTCATTGGTGCCAAGGGTAACTGGAGGCAGTGAAGTCTGCAAAGCAGTTGATAAAATATCAAATTTCTGTGCTTCCTTCGGAGGCAACAAACCTGAAACAGGTTTTAGTTGTGCACCAAATAACCCGGGAATAAGGTAAACCACAAAAGTAAAAGTAGCCAGAACCAAAACCAGTCTCGGCACACTAAGAAAAGGGACATCGCTATCATGGGCAAATTTTATTTTCCCAAGCAAATATAATCCCATCAAACTAAAAATCACTATCCATATAGCAATATAAATATCCCTGCTCATAATACCCAGATGGTAACCCTGATCGATAGTTGAGACAAATTTTAAACTAAAAGCGAGCACAATAAATCCAAGCACAACTTTAACAGAATTAAGCCAGCCACCTGATTTAGGTAAACTGTTTATCCATGATGGGAAAATTGCAAAAAGGGTAAAAGGCAAGGCAAATGCTAAAGAGAATCCGAACATACCCAGGGCAGGTTCAATAACCTCGCCACCTGCTGCCTCCACCAAAAGAGCACCCACAATAGGACCGGTGCAGGAAAATGATACCAGAACGGTAGTAAGTCCCATAAAAAATGCAGCTATCAAACCTCCTTTGTCAGCTTGTTTATCTGCCTTATTTAATAATTTGTTAGGTAAAATCAGTTCAAACATTCCAAAAAACGAAGCTGCGAATGCAATAAAAAGCAAAAAGAATATCGAGTTAGGGATCCAGTGTGTACTAATATTACCGGCAAAATCAGCCCCCGCACTTGTAAGCGATACGATAAGACCTATTGATGTATAGATAATAATTATCGAAAGTCCAAAAATAATTGCCTGGGCAAGTGATTTACCCCGGCTTATATTACCACGACTAAAAAAAGCAACCGTCATTGGTATCATCGGAAATACACAAGGAGTTAGAATACCGGCAAAACCTGCAAGTATTGACAGAAAGAAAAATCCTAATAGTGATGACATGTTACCTGATGATTGAGATTCAGAAGAGTCAATTGTAGTCTTAGGCTGTGATACATCATTTGGTTCAAGCACAAATTCAAACTCTTTATCTTTTGGAGGCAGGCATCTTTGATCATCACAACTCATAAATTCAACGCTTCCTGAAATAGTAACAGGTTCGTCTGAAATTAGTTTAACCTTCTGAATAAAAACCGCTTTATCACTAAAAAGCTTAAGGTTCATATCAAAGCTGGAATCGTATTTCTCTTCTGGTTCAGAAATTTCTTCTACGTTTCCAACCAACTCAAAATTATCTGATTCATTTATGCTGAAAGAAGTAGGTATTGGTCCACCGTCAGGGATATCCTGCGAATATAAATGCCAACTGTTCTCAATTGTAGCAGTAAAAACCAATTCATACTGCATTTCTCCCGTTTTGTTATAACCAAATTCCCAACTAACCGGATCAAGAATTTGTGAAAACAATGGATTTGAATAGAATAATAGAAACAAAACCAGTACCAAAGTATAATTTCTTTTCATCATTTATTTTGTAATTTCGTCATTAAATTTGTCGAAGAAATGATATTCCAGGAAATTATAAGTTTGCATTTCTCTAATTTTTATTCTGCATTTATATTTTACTCGCCATATTAAACGCAATGACCAAATACCTTTGGTTAAATAAGCTGCAATAATAGGATGCACTTTTAATGTGAGTTTTGACGACTTATGCTCTTTTATAATATAACCAATTTCATTCTCGAGTTTTTCAGCAAACAGCAATGTAGGGGTAATTTTTCCTGTACCATGGCAGGTAGGACAATGTTCTATTGTAGTAATACTCATCTCGGGTCTCACGCGCTGACGGGTGATTTGCATAAGCCCGAATCTACTTAACGGTAAGATATTATGTTTTGCACGGTCGTCCTTCATTTCTTCTTTCATCTTCTCAAACAGCTTGTTCCTGTTTCCGGCAGAAAGCATATCAATAAAATCGACAACAATTATCCCACCCATATCCCGCAAACGTAACTGCCTTGCTATCTCAATAGCAGCAGCTATGTTAACTTCAAGGGCATTTGTTTCCTGATCATTTCCTGATTTTGAACGATTTCCGCTATTCACATCAATAACGTGTAAAGCTTCAGTGTGTTCAATAATAAGATAAGCGCCGTTTTTAAAATTAACCGTTTTGCCAAAAAGAGCCTTAGTTTGTTTAGTAACTCCAAACTGGTCAAAAATAGGTGTTTTACCCAAATAAAGATTTACGATCTTTTCTTTCTCAGGTGCAATCGTCTTAATATATTCTTTCACTTCCCTGTAGAGAGAATAGTCGTTTATATTGATACTGGAAAAACCAACATTCAGATTATCACGAAGAAGAGCAGCTGTACGGTTAATCTCTACTATCATCAATTTCGGGAAAGAAACTTCGTTAAGCTGAGAAAAAGCTTTTTCCCATTTAACAACCAGATCACGTAATTCTGAGTCAAGAAGTGCCACTTTTTTACCAATAGCAGCAGTTCTGATTATCACCCCATAATTCTTTGGTTTAATACTTTGCAGAAGGGTTTTTAACCTGTTTTTTTCCTCGGGTGATTCCAGCTTCTGAGAAACGGACACCTTATCAGAAAAAGGCATAAGTACAATATTCCGGCCTGCAAGAGATATTTCAGAACTCAGTCTGGGTCCTTTTGTTGAGATAGGTTCTTTTGTTATTTGAACCATAATGGGTTGACCAACCTTCAGTAAATTGCTGATTTTCCCGTTTTTGTCAATATCCTGTTCCCTTCTGAACCTGTATAATGATGGAACTTTACCTTTACGACTAATAGCAGTATCGAGATACTTTTTTAATGAAAGGAACTGTGGACCAAGGTCAAGATAATGCAAGAAAGCATCTTTTCCATACCCTACATCAATGAATGCAGCATTCAGTCCGGGCATTATCTTTTTTACTTTTCCAAGATAAATATCACCAACTGAAAATTTAAGATTAGTCTTTTCCTTCTTAAATTCAACTAATCTTTTATTCTCAAGAAAGGCACTATTTATCTCATATGGAGAGTAACTAATTACCAGATCCTGGCTCACAATATCCTCATGTTAAATTATCAACTACACTATTCCCTATTATACTACAACTAGCTTAACCTAAAGGCTAACAAACCTTTAGGTTAAGTAGTAAAACTTATCAATAAATGAATTAGGAAACGAAAGACTATTTCCGCTTTTTATGCCTGTTTTTTCTCAGGCGCTTCTTCCGCTTATGGGTTGACATCTTATGTCTTTTCTTCTTCTTTCCGCTAGGCATAAATTCATTAATTTGCGAAGTAATGTTCAGAAATTCCTTCTAGTGTTTAACATTATTCTTCACCTTACCAACAAATGTTTTTGAAGGCTTAAAGGCAGGAATAAAATGCTCAGGAATAATTAATGTAGTATTCTTAGAAATATTCCTTGCCGTTTTTTCAGCTCTCTTTTTCACAATAAAACTGCCAAATCCACGAAGATATACATTTTTATCTTTCACAAGTGAATCCTTAACAGTTTCCATGAAAGCTTCAATTGTCTTTTGTACTGTTACCTTTTCAATACCGGTATTCTTCGAAATTTCGTTTACAATGTCTGCTTTTGTCATTTTTTAAAATCTTTAGTTATCAATATTTTACATCGGTTTCGATATCAAGTGTGCAAATATAAAAGATTTCCAACAATAAACGAAATACTTAACTATTTTTTTTACTATTTTTGTAATTAAAAGGAAATATTCAGTCTGCTATCGGCAGTCCACAATTGAAAATTGGTAGTCGGCTAGCAAAGAAAGATAGAATATACATTTTAATCATTTATGCATTTAATCATTTACGTATTTAATCATTTATTATTATGTCAATAAACAAAGTAATTCTGGTAGGCAATGTTGGAAAAGATCCTGAAGTAAGATATCTTGACAGCGGTGTAGCTGTTGCCAACTTTCCTTTTGCAACAAGCGAAACATATAAAAACAAACAAGGCGAAAAAGTTACAAACACTGAATGGCACAATATTGTTATGTGGAGAGGGTTAGCCGAAGTAGTTGAAAAATATGTTAACAAGGGGTCTCAGCTTTACATAGAAGGAAAAATCAGAACACGGTCGTATGATGACAAGGATGGAAATAAACGTTATATGACAGAAATTATTGGAGACAATATGCAAATGCTTGGTCGCAAAGGTGACAGAAGTAGTATTCCTCCTCCTTCTGAAGAAGACGTTCCGGTTGCAAAATCTGACATTAAGGGTGTTACAACATCTAATATGGACAAGGCCACTGGTAATTTTGATAACCAGGATATTTCAACCACTGAAGAGAATGACGATCTCCCATTTTAGTAAAGCAAATAATTTATTCACATATATTCATTTAGTTTGGAAACAGATGATCCTAACTTGTGGTTGCAACTAATAAGCAGCAATATCACTTTCCATCCTTTTAACCCCATTTTTTTTATCTGGTTAACAGTACTGATCCTGCTTCTTATATGTTCAGCACTTATCTCCGGGTCGGAAGTGGCATATTTTTCACTTTCACCTTCAGATATAGACAAACTCAAACAGGAAAAAAGCAAGAAAACTAACCGCATTCTGAAATTAATTGACATGCCCGAAAGGTTGCTTGGATCTATTCTCATATCTAATAATTTTGTTAATGTCGGAATTGTTATCATATCAAATTATATTATTAACAGAATAGTGGATTTATCTGAAGCCAGGGTAATTGGGTTTGTTTTACAGGTTGTAATTATCACGTTTCTGCTCTTGTTATTTGGAGAAATTCTGCCCAAAATTTATGCAACACAATTTGCAATTAAATTTGCCAGGGTAATGGCTATGCCTCTCACAATTCTTGATAAAATTTTTAAACCAATCAGTCTGGTTCTAATATCATCAACATCTATTATTCAGAAAAAATTTTCTCGTTTAAAGGAAGATATTTCTATGGATGATCTGTCTGAAGTTCTTGATCTTCCGTCAACCGAAATAACTGAAGATAAAGAAATTCTCAAGAGCATTGTCCGATTTGGTAATATTGATGCAAAAGAAATAATGAAAGCAAGAATGGATATTTTTGCAATTAATATTGATACAAAATTCACCAGGGTTCTGCCAGAAATTATCTCTTCAGGATATTCAAGGATACCTGTTTATATTGAATCGCTCGACAACATAAAAGGAATGTTGTACATAAAAGACCTGCTGCCCCATATGCATAAACCAAATACTTTCAGGTGGCAATCTCTTATTCGTCCACCCTATTTTATACCGGAAACAAAAAAAATTGATGATCTTCTTGAAGAATTCCAGACAAAAAAGATCCATATGGCAATTGTTCTGGATGAATACGGAGGAACATATGGATTAATAACACTTGAAGATATCCTGGAAGAAATCGTTGGTGAAATTACAGATGAATATGACGAGGAGGAGATAACTTATAAAAAACTTGGTGAAAATATTTTTCTTTTTAAAGGGAAAACACAACTTAATGATTTTTATAAGATTACCGGATCAGAAATTAATGTTTTCGATAAAGTAAAAGGCGAAGCTGATACACTTGCCGGACTTATTCTTGAAATAAAAGGGGAAATTCCTATGAAGGATGATGTTATCAGGTACACCAATTTTGTATTCAATATTACATCTGTTGATAACCGTCGCATTAAGGAAGTAGAGGTAAGGGTTGAAGGTTTCTCAAAGACGAAAAATGAAAAAAAACAATAGCATATCAACTATACTATTCCTGTTAACTTTGTTAATATTGGGGAGTATGTTTGGCGGAACAGCATGTAAAAAACAGACTTTCCCTAAACCACGGGGATATTTCAGGATCGACCTGCCTCAAAAAAAATATCAGCTTTTTGATTCAGTATGCCCTTATTGTTTTGAGTACCCTGTTTATTCCAGGATAGAAGCTGACACCGATTTTAATACTGAACCATGCTGGATAAACATATTTTACCCGGCATATAATGCTAATATCCATATTAGCTATAAAAAAATTTATAATAACCTTGATGAGATGATTGAAGATGCTCATGCATTAGCTTATAAACACACCATTAAAGCTGATGCTATAAACGAAGAGATGTTTCAAAATCCTGAAAAAAAAGTTTTTGGCATATTGTACGATATTCATGGTGATGCTGCTTCATCTACCCAGTTCTGGTTAACCGACAGCACAAATCATTATTTAAGAGGCGCTTTGTATTTCATGGTTGAGCCTGCGGAAGATTCTCTTGCTCCTGTAATAGCCTTTATCAAAGATGATATTATACACCTGATAGAAACTATGAACTGGAAAGAATAGATTACGGATTTGGTGATATTTTTTTAACTTGCCGGTATATCTGAGAAAAATGGATATTTTATCATGGGAATAATCCTGAAAAAAAAACTGAAAGATGGAAGTCTGCTTGGGATGTGGGAGATAACTGAAGATATTAATGTACTTCTTAGTCAGGTTAAACTTTCCGCTACTGAACTTGAACGTTTTGACGGGTTCCTTAGTCATGCACGAAAACTTGAATTCCTGAGTGTACGTGCACTATTAGCAAAAATGATTAACCCTGATGCAAAAATCATATATAATGGTAATCAAAAGCCTTACATTGAAGATGGATCCCAAAATATTAGTATTTCTCATTCGAAAAAAATCACCTCCATCCTCTTGAACAAAACAAAAAGAGTTGGAATTGACCTTGAATTTATGTCCCACAGGATCAGGAAGGTTGCTCATAAGTTCATTAACGATAGTGAATCAATCAATAAGAATGATCTTATTGAAAGATATCATCTCTATGTTCACTGGTGTGCCAAAGAAGCACTGTACAAAATATGTGACAAAAAAGATATTAATTTCAAACTAAATTTATTCATTAAACCATTTCCTGTAAATAATAAAGGTGTTATTAAAGGAAAAGTTAACAGTGATATGATTAACGAAGAATTTGATTTGAACTATTTTAAATATGATAATTATGTTATCGTTTATACGAGTAAAGTTTAATTTATGATCTACGATTGGATAGTTAAGCAGGTTTTAAACGGGAAAAAAGTATTTGCTCTTCTTCTTGATCCTGATGAGTATAATGACCAGTCGCTAAGGCACACCTTAATAGAAGCCGGTACATCAGAAACAGATTTAATTCTTGTTGGTGGTAGCCTTGTAACTAATCCTATCGCCCCATTTGTTCAGAAAATAAAAGAGAATACAGAAATACCTGTTTTGCTTTTTCCAGGCAACTTGCTTCAAATCAGCAATAATGCTGATGGGATATTATTTTTATCTCTTATCTCTGGTCGAAATCCTGATCTGCTCATAGGTAATCATGTTGCATCTGCTCCAATGATAAAAAGTTCAGGGATGGAAGTAATTTCTACAGGGTACATCCTTGTTGAGAATGGAAAATCCACTTCGGTTGAATATATTAGCAATACAAATCCTGTTCCGGCTGATAAACCGGATATTGCATCAGCCACAGCTATTGCCGGTGAAATGCTTGGTTTAAAGCTAATTTATCTTGAAGCCGGCAGTGGTGCACAACATCCTGTAAAAACAGAAATGATCACCCGGGTAAAAAAGAATATTAAAGTACCTCTTGTTGTTGGCGGTGGTATCAGAAATCCTGAAGATGCCAAAAATATCCTAAATGCTGGTGCTGATATTATTGTTATTGGAAATGCAATTGAGAAAGATACTTCCTTCCTGAAAAAGATAAGTTATATCACAAAGAATTGGGGTTTATAACTTATTTACACTTAAGTACCTCTTCAATTTGGTATTTAGCACCCTCAGCATAGTCACCAAACAATGCTTTTCTAAAGGCAATACATGCTTCACTGGTATTTCCCAAACCAACATAAGCATTCCCCATCTCGTAAAATATCCCTGCTTTCTCAACATCTCCACCCTTTTCAAATCCTTCAGCTCTCTTAAGTGTTTTAACAGCCAAATCGTATTCCTTCTTAGAATTATAAATTTTCCCCAACTGAAAATATACCGTTGGATTTTCTGATCCATATTCAACAGAACTTTTAAACCCAGCTTCAGCCTCAGTCAGATTCCCGGCCTGGAGAGATTTAACAGCTTTATTAAAATAATAAGTTCTGAGCACCTGCTCAGCCGTATTTGCTGTTTTAATATCGTTACTGGCAAACCCAACCTCAATTGTTTTTGAAAGAGAAGCTTTCATATTTACCTCATCACCAAGACCTTTGTAAACTAATCCTTTGGATAAATGTGCTTTGGCCAGGCTAGGATTCAATTCAACAGCTTTATCCAGATTATTTAATGCTTCCTGCGGATTTTGTTTCATTAATGAATTCCCCAGGACCATATAAAGTTGTGGAACAATTTTATTTGCTTTTGCCTGAATATTACTATTATTATATTTTCCTGCTACCTCTTCGGTTTCTTTAAACCTTTCAATAGCCTCTTCAATTTTTTTCTGCTTATACGATCCCATTGCAATTTTATAATACAATCCGGGCAATTGGGTTTCAGCAAGAACACGTGTTTCCTCAGCTTCATCACCTACAGCATCACATAATTTGATGCATTTGTTAAATGCTTCAATTGCACCCGCGGGATCAGATTTTATTAACTGAGCCCCTTCATTATAGGCCGAAATTGCATCGTTGTTTGTCTGCGAAACTCCAGTAAACGGTACCAAAATAAAAGCTGACATAATAATCAAAAATAGCTGCTTAAACTTCATCATAACAAATAATTTTATTAAACATATTCATATTTAGAAATGCAAATATATAAAAAAGATATTTTATACCTAATAATCTATAAAACAAGCTTAATTGTTATAAACAAAATTTATTCCAAAATACATGGATAATCTGTTTTCTCAAATGCAATTTTCTTATTCTCTCTTGCCAGTTTAACCATTCCTTCTCTTTCATATATCCTGCTTAATCCTGCATATGCCATAGCAATATAGGTATCTACACGTGGCTTGAACATAATAGCCATCTCAATACCTTTTATATATAATTCTTTAGACACTTCATAGTTCTCGCTAACGAATTCTTCTATCATCCCATTAAAAATCAATTCCATCATTTGTGCAAAATCATCCGATTTCTTTTGCTGTTCAAGTTCAGGAATTAATTCAGCCGCTTTTTCATAGTCATTAATAACAAAAAGATTCAAAATTAAGTGAACAAGATAAAAAGTGTTATCCGGGTATAATTTATGCAGTCGTTCTGCATAATTCAAAGCCATTTGAGGATTGCATTCGTAACTCAAATAGATATGATGTAAAAAGAACAGCCCCTCGGCTTTCATGAAAACTGAATTATCGGCTATCCAATTAAGTTCCTTTAGCCCTTCGGTCCGGCTACCTTTGTGAAGAAAAATCAATAAAGGTTTATAAGCCGGATGAGCTTCAGGATACGCTTCAATATAATAACTATAAAGACCCGTAAAAAATTTATATTCCTCAAAAGTATCTTTTAATTCAAAGGCTTTCACTACACACCTATAGGAGTAAGGGATATGTTTTATCACTTTGCCAATCTGGTCATTATCAGCATAATACATCATCTGCATGGCGTGTGCAACCAGACTGAAAAAACTACCTTCAATATAATCATCCTTGCTTTTCATTACTTCAACAGATAATACGGAACTTTCTTTCATCTTTTGGATAAACATATTCACTTCATCTGAATTGTTAGGATTAAGAGGTGCATTTTGCCAATAAATATTTAGCCCATCGAGAAATGGACCAACCGGATGGTTAGGATTTTTATTTTCAATTATCAAGAACAGGGAATCAGCTTTTTCAAATTCGTAGTTATACATATAGTCCAGTCCGTGCTTTATTCCGGACATCATTTCTTCGTTCCCCATAAGCCTGTCCTGCCCCACGGATACTGAGAAATAAACAGAAGTTAGTATGAAAAAAATCAGAACCCTTCGCATAGTAAGTATTTATTTCAACTATTCATTCTTCCCTCATCACCTCATCACCTCATCACCTCCTGTATCGGATCGGCAGTACTCGCATTTGGAAAAGAAATATTAAGCATATAGGATAATGTAGGTGCTATTTCTATAATATCCACCCTACGGTAAATTTCTTTTCGAAGCACCTTCCACCCATACCAGATAAGTGGTACATGAACATCGTACGACCAGGCAGAGTTATGTTCGGCAACACTTCCATTCTCTTCAATCCATCCGGGTTTCAGATTGATAATTACATCTCCCGATCTTGCCTGATTAAAACTATTCTGGATCTTTTCATAAATTCCCCCCGTGAATTGCGTTGTTTGCAAAGTTGAGGATGTAACCGTATTAGCAATACCCGAAAACTGGATAATAAAACCTGCTACCCTGGTCTGAAAATCCTCAAGTGATAACCGGGAATCTTCAATTAAATTGCGATTCAGGAAAATTTGCTGTCCATAATAACCAAGCACCCAGTCACCTTCTCCATAGGTAACATTTAAATAACTTCTTAAAAGTGAAATAGCTTTTAATGAAGCAAATTTGTCTGTAGCAAGACCTTTACTCTCTAATAACTCCGGGGAAGCAGACACTCCATGTGCAGCAGTAAGATAAACCAGGATATTTTCCTTTCCAAAAGTATCTTCAAGGAAATCAAGTAAATGTGCAAGGTCTCTGTCCAAAACAAGGAAAGCATCTTCCATTTCTACTGAATTTGGTCCAAAAGCATGTCCAATAAAATCTAATACCGAAAAACTTATATTTATCATATCAGTAATATCATCCTTCCCGAGATCTTCCTTCAGAATTGCTGTAATTGCAAAATCATTAATGTATGTGTCACCAAAAGGGGTACATCTTAAAACAGAATAATCTCGTTTATTCCTGTCTATCCTGCTTAGTATATCCAGATCGTATGGAAAAATTCTCTGATTTTTTATCCCTTTTTCATATCGGCTTGTATCAGGCTGGCTTTCAATATATTCATCAATGGGAAAAAGAGGCTTCCATGTCTGTTCAAGATAAATATCAGATAAAGATTTATTATTGAATTCATTAACCCAACCAGGCAAGGAGTCTAAATAGAAACTACTGCTCATCCAGGAACCGGTCTTATCATCATACCAATAGGCAGCATCAGCCATGTGCCCTGTTGATAAAATTGCAGCATCAGGATCCATACCAATGCCGATTATTTTGGAATGGGAATTGTTAAATAATTTTAGTTCATCAGAAAAAGTAGAAGGCAACAAGTTAACAGGTGAGTTTTGTCCGGTTTCAAAACTTCCACCCACAGGTAACATCCGCACATCTGAAGTAGCCGAGATCTTTTTATCCAGTAACCTGTTGTACCAGTCGTTAGAAACAATACCATGTTCAGACGGATATGAACCGGTAGAGATAGTTGAATGTCCCGGAGCTGATTGTGTGAACAGATAATTGTATCGTGCATTTCGACAAAATGAACCTCCGTTAATCAACTTTTTGAATCCATTTTCACTTAATTTATCCCAGTACCTCGGCAGGTATTCATACCGCATCTGCTCAATCACAATTCCAACTATTAGCTTTGGTTTCCCGGAAGGTATCTTCGGCCCTGACTGAGCTGAAACATTAAATAATGTTATGAAAAATAATAAAACAAGATAAGATATGTTCCGGGTTTTTTGCATTGTTTATAATTTAATGTTTCCCTATTCTGATTTAATAAACTTTCTAACCCAAACTTTGTTGTTATTTCTCAGACGAATGAAATAGATACCTCCGCTTAGTTCGCTCACATCAGTGTTTACCACAGTTCCCCCATATGGAATATTAATTTCATCAATGGTTTTTAAGGTTTTTCCATCAACACTGATTATTTCAATGGTAAATAATCCGGACTTCTCAGGTTTTATTTCGGTATGCAGTATTCCGTACACCGGATCGGGATAAAGATTCATCATTTGTTGTTCATCAATTAACTTTTCGGATATTCCGTACCCTATTGGCACCAATTGTATAGAGATATGAGTTGTTTGATAGTTTTCCACACTTACACTGTCAATTCTTTTTTCCTGATACCCGTCTGATGTAATCCATAAATTATATTTCCCTTCATTAATCAGCCTTACGAACTTTCCTGAAAGAGAATCGGAAAATACCTGTGAGCTATCCAGATCATGTTCATCAATCCGGATTTCAGCTTTTAATGGTTGCCCCGTAACAAAATCGGTTACTTCGCCATGTATTCCATATAAAGCCTGGGATATATAATTTAAAAACGACCGGTAGTTATAATTCCAAAGATTATCCAGGTCATTTACAGGAGTTATGAATGAATAATCAAGTTCGATTGTTACTTCTCTGCCATGGAGGAAATATGTCACATAATCCTGTCTTCCCCCGTTAATTGAATACCAGGCATAACCATTAGTAATCCCATCACTAAAACCTGTCATGTAACCGGAGCTATATTGATGAACTGTATCGGCATATTCGCGGGAAATAAATTTGAACCATAAATCATCAGCATGCAGACGGGACCATGTATCCCAGGGATAATTCACAACTTCAGATCCCGAGTGGAAATTTACCGATATTACAAAATTGTGCTTTGTCATAAAATCCATCATTGAAGTTGTTTCCGGTTGGTATTCATGTCCATCCGGATGCGGACCATCTTGCGGATCGGGAAAATTACGGTTCAGGTCTACTGAATTCGCATTCCGGCGGGTAGCGCCGGAAATAGTTTGGTTATCATCTGTATATGTGCCATCAGGGTTTGCAAGGGGATTAATCCATATCTGAAGACTGTCAATGAGGGAAGTAACACGTGTCTGGCTGGAATAATTTTCAAGCAGATAATCTATCAATCTGAGCATCAGGATATATCCACCGGTTTCATTACCATGCATTGTTGATGTAAGAAATACTTCAGGTTCATTTTCAAGTTCAGAAACATTATCTGAAATTTTTATCCCCAATAAAAGTCTGTCCTCAACGCTATATCCTATTGTGTCAATTTTGCAGATATCGGGGTAATTAGTTACAAAAACATGCATTAATGAATCATATTCTTCATATGTAGGATAGGTTTGCCAATCCTCAACAGCCCCTTTATTATCACCCGGTTTGTAGTAATAACCGGCAGGATGGATTACTACATATTCTTTACCAAGTGCAAGGAATTTAACAAACTCATCCGCATTAGCATTGCATGTAACAACATTGCCATTGACATTAACAACAGAGAGTATTTCAGATAATTTATTGATTAATTGCGAATCATAGCTGATTATTTTAAAATCAACCTCTCCCCTTTCTTCGAGGTATTTTACAGCTTCTGAAGCTTTATTACCCGGTTGTCCATAAACAGGATACATTACAAGCAGAATAATTACAAGTCCTGAAAAATATTTTTTAAACATATTCATACGTTTCAGGTTCTTAGACATTAAATCGAATAAACAAAATATCACCATCTTCAACAATATAGTTTTTACCTTCAATATGTAATTTTCCTGCTTCACGGCATTTATGTTCAGATTTCAGTGATATAAAATCATCATATTTCATTACCTCAGCCCTAATAAAACCCCTTTCCAGGTCGCTATGAATAACACCTGCCGCCTTACGGGCATTATCTCCCTCCTTAATAGTCCAGGCTCTAATTTCATCAGGACCAATCGTAAAAAATGTTTTCAGGTTGAGTATTTGGTATGCTGCCCTTACAAATTTATTCACACCGGGTTCAGAAAGGCCGATATCATTAAGAAAATCATTCCTGTCATTTTTTTCCTCTAATTCAGCAATTTCAGCTTCCAGGCCCGCAGCAATAACAAGTATTTCCGCTTCTTCCTCTTTTAGTGCTTCCTTCACCTTATCCACATACTTGTTTCCCGAAACTGCCGATTTTTCATCCACATTACACACGTACATAACCGGTTTTGCAGTTAACAGAAACAAATCTTCAGCATATTTACTTTCTTCATCACTTAATTCCAATGACCTTGCAGGCTGAAAATTTTCCAGATGATTTTTAATTGTACGCAGAACATCAGCGTTTTTTCCTGCATCTTTATCACCTGATCTTTCCAATTTCTCAATTTTTCCCAGCTTTTTTTCGACAGATTCAAGATCCTTGATCTGGAGTTCGAGTTCAATGGTTTCAAGGTCCCGGACAGGATCAACAGATCCTTCGGTATGAGGAAGATTTTCATCATCAAAACATCTGAGAAGGTGTATTAGTGCATCGGCATTGCGAATATCATTCAGGAATTTGTTTCCAACACCTTCACCCCTGCTTGAACCCTTTGTAAGACCAGGTATATCTACAATCTCTACTGTAGTTGGAACAATCTTTTCCGTTGGTTGAAACTTTTCAAGTTCCTGAAGTCTGGGATCCGGAACTTTAATAATTCCAATATTTGATTTTGTTGCACTGAATGCAAAATTTGTTATTTCGCCTTTAACAGGTGAAATACAATTAAATAAGGTTGTTTTTCCTGTATTTGTTATCCCTATTATTCCACAGTTCAATGCCATGTTTCATTCTTTTATTTAATACACAAAATTACATTTTATACTGACACAAAAAAAAGTGTGTTTTAGCTTTTTTCAGCCTCAGTCATTTTTTGCAAGCTATAAATTTATTGGTTTGTATTAATTAACCTAAGTATCTGGGTGCTGGGTGCCAGGTGCCGGATCCTGGTTTTGAATTAATTATTATTGATTTTCCTTTAAATTTACAAAGTATATCCTATATTTGAGATAGGATTAATTTCAATATATATGATCAAAACACCATTTTTCGCACTGGTTTTCTCAACCCTTGTAATACTTCCGTTACAATCACAAACTAAAATTAGCAGGGAACCTTTGACCCGTATCCTGTTTATTTTTGATTGTTCACAAAGCATGGCCGGTGTGTGGCAAAATGAAAAAAAGATCAATGTTGCACGTGAATTCCTTTATCAAACCATTGACAGTCTTGAGAAAATCCCCAATGTTCAAATGGCATTAAGAGTATATGGACATCAAAGTGTGGTTCCGCCTCAGGACTGCAGTGATACAAAGCTTGAGGTTCCTTTCGCACCAAAAAACGGGAAGAATATTAAACATCTCATGAGATATCTTATCCCTAAGGGGACTACACCCATTGCATATTCTCTTGAGCAAGCCGGGAATGATTTTCCGGAATGTGATAATTGCAGGAACATAATTATTTTGATTACTGATGGTATTGAAGCATGTGATGGTGATCCTTGTGAAATTTCAAAACGGCTGCAAAAAAACGGAATATATCTTGAGCCTTTTATAATTGGAATAGGAATTGACCCACTATTTGAAAAATCCCTGAATTGTGTTGGCACCTATATTAATACACAAAAGGAGTCTAACTTCAAAGATGCTCTGAATTTGATAATTTCAAAAACACTTAATAAAACTACCGCCCAGGTGAACCTGCTTGACTCTTTTGGGTATCCCAGCGAAACAAATTTAAACATGACCTTTTATGATCTTAATTCAGGAAGGATCATGTATAATTTTATTCATGCAATTAACCACCGTGGAAATCCGGATACATTGTATCTCGACCCAATGATAAGATACAAAATGGTTGTTCATTCAATACCACCTGTAACACTTGATTCAATACGTTTAAATCAGGGGAAACACAACATAATTGCTATAGATGTTCCACAGGGAAACTTAATTATTAAGCCTCCAAACGGCAATCAATTCAGAAATTTAGATTTTCTTGTAAGGAAAGCCGGTCAAAAAACCACTTTAAACAATCAAAAAGTAAATTATTCTGAAAAATACTTAATAGGAAAGTATGACATAGAAATACCAACTCTCCCACGGCTTCTTATTAACGATGTAGTTATTTCTCAGAGCGAAACCACTACTATTCAAATTCCCCGTCCCGGTATTATTACTCTTAATTTTGGTGCTGAAGGGTATTGCGGCCTGTTTCTGGAAAAGAAAAACAATCTTGAGTGGATTTATAATATTGATACTAAGAACAAGGTAACTAATCTTGTATTATTACCCGGTAATTACCGTGTAATTTTTAAACCCAGGAATGCAAAAAGCGTTTATTATACTATTGATAAGTCTTTTGAAATTGAACCGGGAAAATCCGGGACTATCAGGATATTGTGATAGGGAAACGGTTGCAAACCAAGAATACATTTGTCGTAAAGCATTTATTATTCAGAAAGATATCAGGGTGGCAGAAAACAGCTATAGTGACAAAGATCTTTTACAAATATTTAACGCCGGAGAAAATCCTGATTATGCTTTCGGCTTAATTGTTAAAAGGTACCAGGAAAAATTATATTGGCATATTCGTAAGATCGTCATTTCACATGAGGATGCTGATGCTGAAATCCTCGACACCTCAGTCGGAGCTCTTAAGGCTTCGTATCATCATGCTGTAAAAAAGATAAAAGAATTTTTAACTAATGATTAAACCTTCCTGGCTTTTCTTTGTCAAACAATTGCAGGAAGGATCAATAAACACATGAAAACACAATCTGAACATAAATTTTCCGGGTTGAAGAAGGAAAATCCTTTCAGGGTTCCGGATAAATATTTCGATAATCTACCTGAGAAGATACAGGTTAACATTCATGCACACAAAAAAGCAATCGGCATGCCTGTTACCCGTATTATTGACTATTTAAAACCACACCTGGCACTTGCTGCTGCTATTCTTGGCTTTGCCCTGATAGGATATACCGGATTCAGATACTTCATTAACAGGAATTCAAATTCAAATATCAGGAACCGGGAAATTGCAAATCAATTATAAAATTTTAAACGGATGAAAACTTCAAAGAATTTGCTATTTTATTGCCTTATTTTATTTTTCCTGGGACCACGGACAGTTTCTTCACAGAATTATGATAAAGTTCAGGAACTCCAGGCACAAAAGGTGGGCTTTTTTACCAAGAAACTACAATTGACCTCCAGGGAAGCTCAGGAATTCTGGCCTATATATAATATTACCAGGTACGTAAAAACAAAATCATCCAGGACAGAAGAAATTTAACACGGTATTACATGCAGAATTTCAATAATTTATCTGAGAAGGAAATTGAAGAGATGACAGGAAAGTACATTCGTCTTATGAAAGAAGAATCTGACCTGTTATTAGCATACCATGAGAAATTCAAAGAGGTTCTTCCCATCGGTAAGGTAATGAAGATATATATTGCAGAAGAACAATATAAAATTCTTCTTCTCCGCCAACTTAGGAACAGGCGTGAAAATCAAGGAAGACAAAATTTTTAAAACAAAACAAGCCGGGGGGTGTATTTTCCGGGTTAATCCAAGGCTCCAACAACTTTTTCCACCTCAAAAAGAATTTCACACGACTTAACAAGTTCTTTCATTCTTGTATGATCAGGGTATAAAGGTCTGTCTGTTTCAAGAAAATCAACATATTTCCTAATTATTTCCTTTGCTTTTTTTACACCTTTACCAAATTTATATTCTCTGAAATCAAGAGCTTGTGCAGCAGCCATCAACTCGATACCTAATATTCCATACGCGTTATCAAGTATTTGTGAGTTTTTAATTGCGGTATTCATTCCCATTGAAACAAAATCTTCCTGGTCTGCAGCTGCCGGAATAGATTGTATGGATGCAGGCGATGATAATATTTTTTGTTCTACAATTTGCATATCAGCGGTATACTGACTTAGCATCAATCCGGAAAACATTCCGGCTCCTTTTGTAAGGAAAGCCGGTAATCCAACACTAAGAGCAGGATTATTCAATCTGTTCATTCTTCTTTCAGACATAACACAAACCATTGTAATTGCTATTCCGGCCATATCCATAGGTAAAGATACCGGAGTGCCCTGAAAATTAGCTCCTGTAAGTTGCATATCTTCCTCCGGAAAAAAAACAGGGTTATCGCCAACACCATTCAATTCAATTTCAACTTGTGAACGAGCATAAGCAAGAGCATCATGAGCAGTACCAATCACCTGTGGAGTTGATCTCATAGAATATGCATCCTGAACCTTACATTTTATAATTCCATTAATAAGATCGCCATCCTTAATGATTTTCTGAATTGCTTTGGCACTTCGGACAGCACCTTTAAAGCCCCTGACTTCATGCAATTTTGGTGTATATGGTTTCATATTAGCTTTAAGAGCCTCAAGCGACATAGCAGCTGCTATCTCAGCCTGTTTAAGCCAATTATTAGCATCATATATAAATAAAGCACTCATTGCAGTTAATAAGTTTGAACCATTAATGGTAGCTAAACCATCTCTTGCTTCCAATCCGGGAATAACAATCCCAGCCTTATCCATAGCTTTCTTTCCCTCCATCAACTCACCTCCAAAATATGCTTTCCCCTCACCAAGTAATAACAAGGCAATTTGAGCCATCGGGGCAAGATCACCGGATGCTCCAACCGAGCCCTTTTGACAAACAAAAGGGGTTACACCTTTATTAAGCATTTCAACCAAAGTTTCAGTAATCACGGGCCGGCAACCTGATCTGCCATTAGCGTGAACATTTATCCTTCCAAGCATCGCTCCCCTAACATATTCCACAGGGGCCGGGTCTCCTATTCCGGCAGCATGATTGTATATCAGATATTTCTGAAACTGCTTAACCTGGTTATCATCAAGGACAACTTCTGAAAATTCTCCTATACCGGTATTTACTCCATACATTATTTCATGTGCCAGAATTTTCTTTTCAAGCATAGTCCGGCAAATTTTAATTTTTTCTTTTGCTTCCGGATGCAATTCAACTTTCTCATTATTGCGCGCGACTCTAACAACTTTTTCAATTGTCAGGTTATTACCTGTTATAACTATTGACATAATTAAATGTTTTAAGTAAAAATTACCGGCTAAAAGTAGCTATTAATTAAATATTGCAATCAATATACTTCCTGTTGGAAAGCATACTCATTATCAGAATCGTCCAATAAAAATAAAGCAAGCTTTACCTGTAAAGAAAATCCTTCGTGAAAATTGTAAAATTCCTGATTTCAGAATTGACATAAAACAATTATGATATTTCTTCAATTAACTCATCAAGAGTAATCTGACTCTGAACACCGGTTTTCATATTTTTCAGGGTAATTAACCCGTTTTTCATTTCATCTTCCCCAACTAAAGCAACATATTCTACATTCTTCTTATTGGCATAATTCATTTGCTTTTTTATTTTTACCTTATCGGGAAATAATTCAGCTTTAATTCCTGATTTGCGAATTTCAGCTAACAGGGAAAGGCAGTGGATTTCTTCCTTTTCTCCAAAATTCACAAACATAAGGGTTGTTGTAGAGGCAGTTTCTTCAGGGAACTTGTCCATTTTCTCCATCACATCATAAATACGATCAGCACCAAAACTTACACCAATACCTGAAACATCCTTCAACCCAAAGACCCCTGTCAGATCATCATATCTGCCCCCGCCACACAAGCTGCCAATCTTCATTTCAGTTGAATTTGCTTCAATAATTGTTCCGGTATAATAATCCAGTCCCCTGGCAAGTGTTAAGTCAAAAACCGGATCAACTTTAAGATCAAAGGTGGTAAGATAATCAAACAATTTTTTCATCTCATCTACTCCTTTTCTACCAATCTTCGAGTGTAAAAGGATTTTATTCTCTAATTCATTTAGTTTCTCCTCAACAGAACCGGTAAGACCAAGTATGGGCTGTAACTCACGGATAGCTTTTTCGGAAATCCCTTTCACAGCTAACTCTTCATTCACTTTATAAGCCCCAATCTTATCCATCTTATCAATCGCAATAGTAATAGGAATCATTTTATCTGCTTCACCAATCGCTTCAGCAACTCCACTAAGAATTTTCCTGTTATTTATCCTGATTAATATTTTTACTCCCAACTTTTTAAATATCTCATCAATAATCTGAATCTGTTCAGCCTCATTTAAAAGAGAATTACTGCCAATAACATCAACATCGCATTGAAAAAACTCTCTGTAACGCCCTTTCTGTGGCCTGTCTGCCCTCCAAACAGGTTGTATCTGATATCGTTTAAATGGAAATGTGATCTCGTTCAGATGCTGAACAACAAATCTCGCAAACGGGACTGTAAGGTCGTATCTAAGACCTTTATCAGATATTGAGCTTTTAAGTTTATTTACATTCCTTTCGAGAATTTCATCATCTGAAATACCGGTAAGAAAATCTCCGGAATTTAATATTCTGAAAAGCAGCCTGTCACCTTCCTCTCCGTATTTACCTGTAAGAGTAGACACTCGCTCCATAGCAGGAGTTTCAATAGGGATGTATCCGAAACGTTCGAAAACGCTACGGATGATTTTAAAAACATAATTTCTTTTAACCATCTCCCCGGGCAAAAAGTCACGGGTCCCTTTTGGTGTTAATGCTTCATTTTTTACCATCAGGCAATTTTTTTTACAGTATACATAGATAGAAATGTTTTAAAGCCTGTACTTCAAAACCTGCATAACCTTTTCAAATCCCTTGAAAGTAAGCCATCAGGTCTTTTTGGATTAATTGTATGGTAGTTATAAAAATACATTTGTGAATCATCAGTACCAAAAAGCATTTTGTAGCAACGGCCTGCATCTTCTGAAGTACCCGGCCCTACACGATGCAATACAACAACATTCTCGATTTCCCCTTTTATTGCCTGTTCAATTTCGCTCTCTGACGCAATATTAACCTTATAAGGATAAAACTCAGCAATTTTTTCAATAGTATTAATCTCCGGGCTAAGATCATTCTCTTGCACATAAATTGTTTTGTTCTCTAACATCGGAATGTTTTTATTATAATATGTAAGATTTTCAAGTGATTCCACATCCGGATTCTCTATGATCTGAGTTACCCGTTTCTGAATAAACTGAATAATAAGGGGCAGATAATATCCATACTCTTCTTCCTCTTCACTAATCACATAGAGTGGTATTGAACAAAACTCAGGCATTCCTGCAATAGCTTTTGTTTTAGCCCCCAATAACAAATTCAGGAAAACCCATTGTGTATTGGATTTGTCTTTTTGAAAACTTGTTTGAATAGGAACAAGGAAAGAGTATTGTTCATCCCTTCTTTTTTCATTAAACTCTTTTGCTGATACAAATTCGAATTCCGTTATATTCCAAAATTCGTTAACTACTGCTTTAATATGGCTATTAAAAGATGAAAACATATTGTCTTCAAGAACCACCAGGGTTTTTGTATTCATTAATTTCCCGGCATCCCGTGGGGTTGGATAAGTAATCTGGGAAAAAGCATTATGAAGACCAATTAATGCTAAGCAAGTGCTAATTATCATTGTTCTCATGAACATAGTTTTTTAGGTTAATATATTGTTATTGAAATAATTTTTCATTTAGCTGGAAAATAAATAGGATTTCTTTCATTAAACTTCCTGATGTACATAAATTTCAGTTGTTTTCTTTTTTTTCTGCCAAGTTGCATGTATTCATCATGAAGTTCGGCATCACGCATAAGAGCCAGGCTAACATTTGAATAATTGTATTCCATTATCTTACCACTCTCAAAATCGAGCATATACTGGCGAAGTTCTGTTTTAGAGTAAGTGGAACTTCTGGAAGGATAGCGATAATAATCAGAATAGTAACTGCGATAAAAATAGGGGTCGTAATACCGTGTTTCAAAAGTTTTAATAAAAGCCACAAAATGACATATTCCTCCAACAATTGTAATACGATGAAAACCATCTTTTAATTGAACATAAAGTACGCCATTTCGTGAATAGCCCCATATTTTGTCCTTCTTCATCTCTTTTCTCATTCCAAATTCATCATAATAATAAATAATATCTTTATCCAGAACTTCCTTAAAAAAATCGCCATCATTAAAATCAACTGCTGTCAGTATTCTGGCTTTTGGAATAGGATTATTATTACGTACCTGATCAAAATCAAAAAAGACACCTTCGGCAAATTTAAAATCAGGGGTATATTCAACAGTATTCTCTCTATTCTGGCTGTAAAGAATGGTCGAAAGAAGAAAAAAGATACCAATTATATTAATCACTAACCTATACATATTTAATTCCCCTCTAACTCAAATAACAAATTTAGCAATTTTCATTCCTTTTTAAAATCAATTATTACAATTATGATATTTACTGTTTTTTTAGTATTTTTATTTTTTGAAGATAAAATCAGGCTAAATTGAATTGAAAATATGTATCTATTTGAC
>JAGGXD010000125.1 GCA_021163295.1 Bacteroidales bacterium | reverse complement strand
ATTCCGGTTTTGTTCAACAGTGGCACAAATGCAGTGGGATGCCCCGCACCCACTGTCATTTGATACCTAAATGTTGTGTGGTCGTGCGTTATTTCTTTCTCAATTTATTAGGATTTTGCCTATTATCAAACAAAGTCATAATATGTATCTCATTATCAACTATTCGGTAATAGATTGTAGTCTGCCTTGAAAGAACTGATTTTCTTAATCCATTTGATTTATCACTCTCAGCAAATAAAAAAGGATTATCATTAATTAGTTTAAGTTGACGGTCAAGTAATAGGGCAAATCTTTTAATTTCTCTTTTTGTCCATCGATTTTCTAAATAGTCAATTATTCCTTTTAAGTTAAATAGTGCTTCGTCAGACCAGATAAGTTTATATGTATTTTTCATAAATATTGCGAGCAGTAAAGTGAGAATGAATTCTACCTTCTTCAAAATCTTTTAACCCTCTATTAATAGATTCCAATTCCTCTTTTTTTAATGTGTCCCACCAATCCTTTGATTTTGAATAATCGTCCTTGATTTCTCGAAGTCTTTCTAATATTGATTTGTCATTAAGTCCTGAAATCCATTCAATTAAACTTAATTTTTCTGTTTGAATATTCATATCTTAGTGTTTTAATACAAAAATAATTAAAATTCTAAAGATTTGCTAATCGAATCGATCAGTGTTATTTAGTTCTATTCAGCCAGCATGCCACACAACTACTTGCTAACCCAACCCTATTACCGTTATATTGCCTTTATCCATAGGTCTTCATTCTTATTAACCAATACATAATAAGACAGATATAGTCTGTTTAACATAATACAGGTTTGATTTAGCAATCTTTCAGGCTGCTGCTTTTTATTCAAATTTATACTATTTATGTTAAAAATCAAAAAAACAGGACTCCATCAGCTGTTTTTCAATCTCTAACTAAAAATGGTGCATCAAATCAATAAGATACTCCACTTTTTTATACTTTATTCGGAGAGTGCTCAATCTTGAATCACATAACTTAAAACCTCAAACCTCAAACCTCAAACTTCAAACCAACTTATTCTAATTATTTAAACGGTGAATAGCAATAAAAAGAATTCCTGAAAAAAAATCGGTTTAAAAGATAACCTGCTACATTTGTAATGCTTTGAGGCAATATAATAAATTTTCAAAATTATGATAGGATATAAAATATATATTGGCGGAAGGTTTGCAACTACACAAACTGTCTTAGAAGTCACAAACCCTTATAGTAAAAAGGTATTTGCGAAAACATATCTTGCCGGTGCGGATGAGTTGGAAAAAGCCATATCAGGAGCTGAATCGGTTAAAGAAGAAATGCAAAACCTGCCATCTTACAGGCGATATGAAATACTCAGGCAGATATCGGATACGATCAACGAGAGAAGGGAAGATCTGGCTAATGTGCTGGTAAGAGAGTCAGGGAAACCAATAAGATATGCGCTGGGTGAGGTTGATCGTGCTTCACAGACTTTCCTTATTGCAGCCGAGGAAAGTAAAAGGCTGCCGGGTGGGTATATCTCAATTGACTGGACCCCTAAAGGTGAAGGTAAAGAGGGGTGGATCAAATATTTCCCTGTTGGAATGGTTGCTGGAATATCTCCTTTTAATTTCCCGTTAAACCTGGCAGTTCATAAAATTGCTCCGGCAATAGCATCGGGTAATACAATTATTCTAAAGCCTGCAAGGTCAACTCCATTATCAGTATTGGAACTGGCAAAGATTATTGATAAAACTTCCCTTCCAAAAGGTGCTCTGTCCATCTTGCCAATGGACAGGAAAGCTGGCAATCAACTTGTTACAGATGAGCGGTTTAAGTTGTTGAGTTTTACCGGTTCGCCTGCTGTAGGATGGAAAATGAAACAGGGTGCAGGGAAAAAGAAAGTTTTGCTTGAGCTTGGTGGAAATGCCGGAGTGATAATTTCTGCATCAGCAAATATTGACCTGGCAGTTGAAAAATGTCTGGTGGGATCCTTTGCATATTCAGGGCAGGTTTGCATTCATGTACAGCGAATATTTGTTCATGACTGTGTTTTCGAGGAGTTTAAATTGAAGTTTCTTAGAAAAGTAAAGGGACTGAAGACAGGAGATCCGCTTAATCAGGAGACCGAAATATCAGTGATGATAGATGAAGAAAATGCAGAAAGGGTTGATGATTGGGTAAAAGAAGCTGTTGAAAATGGCGCTGAAATTCTGTGTGGTGGTGCGAGAAAAGAGTCCTTTTTTGAACCAACAGTTTTGACAAGTACACGACCTGAGATGAAAGTCTGTTCTTTTGAAATATTTGGACCGGTGATAACACTCGAGAAGTTTAAAAGTTTTAATGAAGCGGTAAATGCTGTGAATAATTCGAAATATGGTTTACAGGCAGGTGTATTTACAAATGCGTTAAATGAAATGGATATGGCATTTAATGACATAGAAACCGGTGGCGTAATACTTAATGACGTACCAACTTTTCGTGTTGATCATATGCCATATGGTGGTGTGAAAAATTCTGGTCTTGGAAGAGAAGGTGTTAAGTATTCTATGTTTGAAATGATGGAACCAAGGTTGCTTGTAAAGGGGAAAGGTGAGTAGCTAAGTGAGTTGAGTAAGTTGAGTGGGAAGAGGAAGAAAGAATGTAGATAAGCACGGCCGTGCTTATCTGTTTATCAAAATATTTATTACTTTTACAACTTTTACATGTAGAATGAAACCAGTTTTAAGTTGTTGCGTATAAAAGTGAGAACAGGATTTACAGGAGTATTATGGAATTACAGTTATTAATTAAGGGAATTATAGTAGGCTTATTAGTATCAACACCAGTAGGTCCAATGGGGATTTTATGTGTACAACGGACTCTTAATAAAGGAAAATCCTCCGGCTTTTCTTCTGGGATGGGAATAGCTACAGCTGATGCTATTTTTGCTTTAATTGCCGGACTTGGAATATCTTTCATTATTCATTTTCTCAGCGAACAGCAACTTATCATTAAGATAATCGGAGGGGTAGTTATTGCATTTATTGGTCTTAAAATATTTATTACTAATCCGGTAAAACAATTTAAAAAACACAGGAGAGAGGGAAAGACTTTATTTGAAGATTTTGTTTCAATCCTTTTTATGGCTCTTTCTAATCCGTTTACTGTCTTTTTATATATTGCCGTTTTTGCAGGTCTTAATTTACAAGATGTTTCTACGGGTTATTCTTCTGCATTGTTGGTTGTAACAGGCGTTTTTGTTGGAGCATCCGTTTCCTGGTTTGCAATAAGCACCGTTGTTAATCACTTCAGGGCAAAAATTCGATTACGAAAACTAATGTTGATAAACCGGATTGCAGGTATAACGATAATTCTTTTCGGAGTTTTTGCGATTTGCAGTTTATTCGTTATGCAGGTCTAGTTTTTTTACACAATTTTTAAAACAAATCCGTTATGTTTAAATTAAAAACAATCCTGTTTTTATTTTTAGCAGGTATTTCAATTTTGCTGGTTTCATGCAAATTGAATAAGGAAAATCTTGCAGAGAAAGCAGCCGGAATTCATGATCAGGTTCTCACTGTTGACACTCATTGTGATACTCCTATGAGGTTACTCAGATCTGATTACAATCCTGGTGACAAACATGATCCAAGGCAGGGTGGTGGTAAAGTTGATTTTCAAAGAATGAAAGAAGGTGGATTGGATGCAATGTTTTTTGCTGTATTTATTGGGCAGGGTGAACGTACAGAAGAAGGAAATGAAAAAGCAAAAAACCTGGCTTTTAATATTTTTGATGCTATAAAAAAGGCTGTAAAGGATAATCAGGATATTGCTCAGTTAGCTACCTCACCTGAAGATGCATATAAGATTCAGGATGAAGGGAAGCGTGCAATTTTTATAGGTATAGAAAATGGGTATCCTATTGGTAATGATTTAAGTTTAATTGAAAAATTTTATGAGATGGGTGCCAGGTATATTACCCTGTGTCATACAAGAAATAATGATATTTGCGATTCTTCAACAGATTCTGAGGGGCCGGAACATAATGGTTTGAGCGATTTTGGAATTAGTGTTGTAAAAGAGATGAATCGTGTTGGATTTATGGTTGATGTTTCACATATTTCCGATTCAGCTTTTTATGATGTACTAAAGATTTCCACTGCTCCGGTAATTGCATCCCATTCATGTGCAAGAGCTTTGTGTGATAATCCAAGAAATCTTACCGATGATATGCTCAGGGTATTGGCGGATAATGGAGGGGTTATTCAGATATGTTTCGTGTCTGAGTACCTTAAAACTCCTGAACCGTTTCCCGAAAGAGACTCTGCAAGACTTGCCCTGCGTGAAAAGTATAAGGATTTTCAAAATCTTTCTGATGCGGAAATGGACAGCGCGAGGTATGAATGGTATGCCATTGACCGGAAATTTCCTCCAAAGCTTGCAACTGTTGCTGACATGGCAGATCATATTGACCATGTTGTTGAACTGGTTGGTATCAACCATGTTGGGATCGGAACCGATTTTGACGGCGGTGGAGGATTGAAAGATTGCTTCGATGTAAGTGAAATGGAGAACGTAACTCTTGAGCTTGTTAAAAGAGGATATAATTCAAAAGAGATAGAGAAAATATGGGGTGGTAATTTGATGCGTGTATTCCGTAAAGTAAGGGATATTGCTGAGAAAGAATCCTGATTAAGGGGTAGTGCCTGTTTCTTGTTTCCTGAACCAGGAAAAAATTTCATCCATTTCAGTAATTATAGAATTGTGGATATCTGACAAGGATAATAATTGCTTGTCTTTTTTGGCATGAAGAAAGAAAAACTTCCAACCTGTTCTGAGTTTCTTTACATTGTTTGCATAATATAATGCAAAGGCTCCCGATGCCGGTAAGCTTAGAAAATATCCTGCTGTATAAAAACCTGATAAAGGAAGAAAAGATACCAGAAGTGTCTGAATAAGATAAAATATTGGAAAAAGTAACATTGAGAGGACAAATTTTACCGAACTGTGGAACTGCTTGTCATTGAATATACCCGAAAGCCGTTCAGGGATGTAGAATGGAAGGAAATTATTAATAAAACCATAAATAAAAACCGGTAGAAATAACAGGGCAGCCAGACTTTTAAGTAATAGGTTGATAAATGATAAGGGCTCGTTTTCAAGAACCTGGTGATCAATATTTAACTTTGTGCTCAATTGTGTGAATTTTTCAACCTTTTCTTTCAAATTATCCAGTCTGTCACCGAATTTATCGTTGTATTTATTGAGGACATTAACGGTTTTTTGATCTACTTCAAGGGCTAAAGGTTGTTTGTACTCGTTAATCCCCTGGTTTTTAGCCATTTTACTGCCATAAATTAGTCTGATTCTATTATAAAGATCATAATATTGGCTGGTTTCAATATGTAACATAAGCTCCTTTATCCTGTCACTTATCTCCTCCTTTAATGCTCTCATCCCTTTTTGGGGATTTTCAAGATATAATTCTTTGAATTTCCTGACTTCAATTGGTTTACCGAATTTGATAACTAATATACTTCTTGCATTTTGGTGGTTGCTGTAATCGAGTCCAATAGGAATAATTTTTATGTTGAGATTAAAGTTCCTGGATTCTTCTGATTGAAAAGCTATACGGCATATTCCTTTTTTCAGTACCTGTAGTCGCCTGAATTTTGAATGATTTCCTTCAGGTAATATTATCAGTCCGTTTTTGTTAGTAATAATATCAATTGTTTTTTCAAAGGTCTTTTTATTATTTCCAATAGTGTCAATACCATCCCTGATTCTGTATACAGGCAACATCTTGAAAAGATATAAGAGGTTGGCTATAAAGGGTTTGTTGAAAATGTCTGATCGTGCCAGAAAAGCCGGTTGTCTTTTCAGGTTAGTGGCAATAGCAAGAGCATCCATCAAAGCATTCTGGTGATTTGGTGCAAATATCAGATGTTCATTTTGGGGTATGTTTTCTTTATTCAGGACTATTATTTTTTTGTAAAAGACATAGTTTTGCCAAAGCATTATCCATTTTCTAAGGAAACCATACCTGAACGACCATCTTTCAATATTCTCAATGCTCATAGGGGAAAATTTAAAAACCGGTGGAAAGGTATAAAATTATCTGTGATTAAATGAAGAAATGAGTAGATGATTGGTTACATAGTGCCCGAAAGAGAACTAGTTACTTTAAAAAAATAACAAATCTCAAAAAGCAAATAACAAATAAATAACAAATCTCAAATTATTAATATCCAAACGTTTGAAAAATTTGAATATTCATTATTGGGATTTATTTACTCACAAAATAATTAATTTTAAAGGTGTTCGTGAGATCACTTTGTTAAGTTGTGATTTGTATATTGTTATTTGGAGTTTTCTTGCAACTACAGAGGATCATTATACTTGTCAATAATTCTTCTTTCCTTTTTTGTTGGACGGCCTTCCCCCTTTTTTCTGTAACCGAATCCGGGTAATTCTTTAATTTTTAACTTGTTAAATTCTTCTTGCGGAGTTAAGTCATCAAAACATTCTTTGGCAAGTTTTGCTGATAGTCTTTTCAGTGGTAATTTTTTTATCCTGTAGGTGAAGATAACAGGTAGCTTTTTGACATTAATAATTTTATCTAATGAAACATTCCCGGATGGCTTAACAGGCAGATTATCTATAATGACTTTCCCTTTACGACAAGCTGCAGCTGCTATACTGCGGGTTTTGTAAATTCTTACTGCCCAAAGCCACTTATCAAACCGGATTTTCCCCCCATCAGCTACCATTTATATTTAGTTTTCAATTGAGTGAGACACAGTTTTAACCGGTATTATTTTTTCCGGTTAAAAAGGTTCATAGTGCGCTTAATTCCAATTGTACCGAAGCTCCGGATAATTTCAACAGACTTATTTACAAGATCTGCGATCTGTTTTTCTTCCTCATTTGTCCATTTCCCTAAAACATAATTAACCTGAGTTCCTTTACTAAACTCACTACCAATACCAAACCGCAGGCGAGCATAATTATTATGTCCCAGAATAGTTGAAATATTATTTAATCCGTTATGACCGGCATCCCCGCCTGCAGGTCTTAATCTAAGTGATCCGAAAGGTAATGAGATGTCGTCAGTTAAGACTAAAAGTTTTTCAACAGGTATTTTTTCTTTTTGTAACCAGTAATTTACGGCTTTACCACTAAGATTAACATAAGTTGTAGGCTTTATCAGGACAAAAGTACGTCCTTTGTATTTATAATCTCCCCTGAAAGCATATCTTTTATCCTGAAAATTAACATTATTCAAATCAGATATAGCATCCAGTATTGTATATCCTATATTATGGCGTGTATGTTGATATTCATCGCCAAAATTTCCTAACCCAACGATCAGAAATTTCAAAACAAAAAATTATTAGATTATTTAGATTCGCTTTCTTTATGGCCTTTTTCTTCTGGCTTTTCTTCTTCTTTTTCTTCACCCTCAACTGCTTCTTTATCTTCACCTGCTTTTTCTTCTTCAGCATGCTCTGCTATAGCCTCTTTGGCTTCTGCTTCCTTGGCTTCAATATCTTCAATAGCAGTAAGCATAGCTTTTGAGATAACTCTAGCTGAAACAACTGATACAATCATTGCTCCCGGAGAATCGAGAAACTCTAATCCTTCAATTTTAAGGTCTTCAATCCTGATTGTATGACCAATATCAAGATCAGTAATATCAAGTTCAAGATGTTCGGGGAAATATTTAACAAGACCTTTTGCTTTGAGCACCCTTCTTCTTATACGCAGCTTTCCTCCGGCTTTCAGGCCAATTGACTCACCGATAATCTTTACCGGGAGATTAATAATTACAGGTTGATCGGGATAATATTCCTTAAAATCAGCATGGATAATTTTATCAGTAACCGGATGAAACTGGACTTCCCTGATAACTGCATCGTGAAAATCTCCTTCTATTTCAATCTTAAGAAGATATACATTTGGTGTATATACAATGTTTTTAAAACTAAGTTCAGGCATAGAAAAATGAATATTTTCTTTACCTCCATACATTACACAAGGTACCTTTTCTTCCATTCTTAATTGTTTGGAGTATTTTTTACCTGTATCCTCTCTTATGGTACCTTTTAACTCAATAGTTTTCATTTTACTAAAATTTGATTATGCTACTCAAGAATAATTAACAATCCTCCCATCACACGTTAGTAAATAATTGATTTTTTACGGGGTGCAAATATAATAACTTATTGTATAAAACTATTGCTTATTGACTGATAATTGTAAACTTTGTTAATTACATCAGCGAAAACATCAGCTACAGAGATTACTTTAATCTTTTTTGATTCCTGTTTCAGAGGTATAGAATCAGTTACCAGGAGTTCTTTGATAGGTGAGCTTTCGATTTTTTCATAAGCATCACCAGAGAGAACAGGATGTGTTGTAGCTGCACGGACACTTATTGCCCCTTTGTCCATCATCATCTGTGCAGCTAAAGTGAGAGTTCTTGCAGTATCAACCATGTCGTCTACAATAATAATATTTTTGTCCTTAACATTACCAATTACCTGCATCTCATTAATATAATTCGCTTTTTTCCTTAGCTTATAACAAATAACCATTTCACATTTCAGAAACCTGGAGTAAGCATTTGCCCGTTTTGTTCCACCCATATCCGGTGCTGCAATTACCAGATTATCAAGGTTAAGATCTTTAATATAGGGAACAAAAAGTGATGACGCAAAGATATGATCAACCGGAACATTGAAAAACCCCTGAATTTGATCAGCATGAAGATCCATAGTCATTACACGATCAACTCCTGCCGTAGTAAGAAGATCTGTTACCAGCTTAGCTCCAATAGAGACACGTGGTTTGTCTTTCCTGTCCTGACGTGCAAATCCGAAATAGGGAAGGACTGCAACGATATTGTAGGCAGAGGCTCTTTTGGCAGCATCAATCATCATTAATAGTTCGAACAAATTATCTACAGGTTGAAAAGTTGACTGAATAATAAAAACCTTGCATCCTCTTACAGATTCTTCAAATGAGGGTTGAAATTCACCATCGCTGAATTTCATTACGGAACTTTGCCCTAACTCATTACCGGAACTTTTAACAATTTTTTCTGCCAGGTAACGTGTGGCTCTACCTGAAAAAAATTTAAGAGGAGGTTTACCATCCATCGTTTTTAATTTGATTGATTTTTGAATGATGTAAAGTTAATAATCTCTTTTTATTTAATGTAACTAATCAGTATTTAAAGTGAACTAATGTGAAGAAATGAGTAAATGAGTAAATAAATAAATTGGAAGAGGAGGAAATGAGGAAATGAAGTGAATAAAAGGCAAAGACTTAACTCGTAAACCGTAACATTTTGGAAGAATGAAGAGTTGAGTAAGATGAGTAGATTAGCTCTTTAAACTCTAGTCATTTTAAGTTTTTGTTAGTTTCTTCAATGAAGTCAAGAATTTCATTTTTCCCGAGCTTTTTCTTTGTTGAAGAATTAAAACAATTGGGAAGGAATTCCCAATGCTTTAATAGTTCTTCTTCATAATTAGAAGTATTCTTTTTTAATTCGGTTTCGGAAAGCTTATCGGTTTTTGTAAAAACTATCGCAAAAGGAACCTTATTATGTCCAAGTAGTTCGATAAACTGAATATCTTTTTTTTGCGGTGGGTGACGTGAATCAATAAGTACAAACAAGCATATCAGATTCTCCCTTTTCAAAATATAGTTTGTTGTTGTTTTATTCCATTGTTTCTTAATATCCCTTGAAACTTTTGCATATCCGTATCCCGGAAGGTCAACAAGATACCATCTTTCATTAATAAGGAAGTGATTAATAGTCCTTGTTTTGCCCGGAGTTGATGATATTTTGGCAAGTTTTTTCCTGCCAGTGAGCATATTTATAAGCGATGATTTTCCGACATTCGACCTGCCTGTAAATGCATATTCCGGGTAATCAGGTGGCGGACACTGATTCAATTTCGCACTGCTTTTAATATATTTTGCATCCTTTATAATCACTGCATACTATTTATTAATTAACTTCTAAACTTTTTATTACTTCATCACCTCATCACCTCAGGTCAGGGAATAAAAACTTCAAGTATTTTTGACTCGCCCACAGGTTCAAAGATTACATTATCCAGTGAAGCAGGAACCAAAACAGTTTCTCCGGTGTTAACCTGTTCTTTGTTGTTCTTAGTATGTATTAATAGGCTGCCTTTCAGGCACATGATAATAATAAACGAATCAATCAGAGAATAGTCTTTTTCTATGGGTTCATTAAAATCTAAGATATTTGTATGAAAATATTTACAATCCGCGATAGATACTGATTGATTTTTAGTCTTATTATAGGGTGTTTTATAATTATCATATGTGGAAAAATCTATTGCATCAAGTGCAAGTTCAGTATGTAATTCTCTGCTGTTACCGTTCTTATCTTTTCTGTCCCAGTCATAAATTCTATAAGTGATATCCGAAGTTTGTTGTATCTCGGCAAGGAGTATCCCTTTCCCTGTAGCATGTACCCTTCCTGCGGGAATAAAAAACACCTCTCCGGCTTCTGCTTTTTCAATATTCAGGATTTGAGTTAACTTGCCTTCCCGGAAATATTTTTGATATTGTTCCTTATTAATTTCTTGTTTAAACCCTGTTATTATATCAGAATTATTATCAGCCTGAACAATGTACCACATTTCGGTTTTGCCAAATGCATTATGTCGTTTGCGGGCAAGTTCGTTATCCGGATGTACCTGGATAGATAATACTTTGTTGGCATCAATAAACTTTACAAGCAATGGAAATTCGATTCCGAATTTTTCAAAAACTTTATCTCCAACCAGATCACCCATGTATATCTCAACCAGTTCCTGAAGGTTATTTCCAGCCAGTTGGCCATTTGAAATAATAGAAATGTTATCTTTAACTCCCGAAATCTCCCAACTCTCGCCAATTTTCTTGTTTTGAGGCAAATTTTTCCCAAGGATAGTATTTAATTTGTTGCCTCCCCAGATCTTTTCTTTAAAAACAGGTTTGAATTTTAGAGGATATAAAAAGTCCATTTTTTAATTTCTTAATTAATTTAGTATTTTGGTAAAGGTTTAAAAAAATTATTGAGTAAAATTAAAAAAAAATGTTAATTGTTGGAATTGCCGGAGGCACCGGCTCAGGAAAAACAACTGTAGTTAAAAAAATTATTGGAAAACTTCCGGATGACGAAGTGGTTGTGGTGCCTCAGGATTCATATTACAAGGATAACAGTCATCTTCCTATTGAACAAAGACAGGAGATTAATTTTGATCACCCGGGTTCAATTGAATTTCCATTACTGATAAATCATCTTAAAAAGCTGAAAAATGGTGAAATAATTAATATGCCGATTTACTCATACCTTACATGTACAAGAGCTGGTGAAACAGTAAAGTTACAACCAAAACATGTGGTTATTGTTGAAGGAATAATGATACTTACTGACAAAAAGCTTAGAGAAATGATGGATATAAAGGTATTTGTTGATGCAGATGCAGATGACCGGTTAGCCCGCGTAATTAAAAGAGATATTATTGAGCGTGGACGTTCTGTTGATAAGGTGCTTGAACGTTACGAAAAGACAGTAAAACCAATGCATCTTCAGTTTATTGAACCGTCAAAAAGATTTGCTGATATAATTGTGCCACAGGGTGGAAATAATAAGGTTGCTATCAATATTTTAACCTCTATTATTGAGAGAAATCTTTCAAGATCATCCGGCAAATTGCAGCTTTAGCTTCGAATTATACTATTCCCTGATTTCTTAAAACTTTTTAACGGCACAAATCGTCGATGGCTATCGTTAATGAGGTGCCATTTTAATTTTTCTCAGGTACATTTGAATTGTGTTTTCAAGTCCGAAATAAAGAGCATCTGAGATCAGAGCATGCCCGATTGACACCTCTTTCAGTGAAGGGATTTTTTGAACGAAAAAAGTCAGATTATCCAGATTCAGGTCGTGTCCTGCATTTAACTCCAGTCCTAACTCATTTGCCTTTTCGGCAGCAATACAGAAAGGTTTAATTGCTTCTTCCCTGTTATTAGAGTATTTTGAAGCATATGGTTCAGTATAAAGTTCAATTCTGTTTGTGCCGGTATCCACCGCATTCTCAATAATATGAAGTTCAGCATCAACAAAAATTGATGTTCTGATACCTTCATTTTGCAAAATGCCAATTACATCCTTTAAAAACGATTTATTCTTTATTGTATCCCACCCGGCACTTGAAGTAAGTACTCCGGGAGAATCCGGAACCAATGTCACCTGATGTGGTTTTACCGGTAAAACAAGCTTAAGAAATCTATCTGATGGATATCCTTCAATATTTAACTCAGTTGTGATTAATGGTTTAATATCTGTTACATCCCGGTAGCGGATATGTCTTTCATCTGGTCTGGGATGAATAGTAATGCCTTGTGCTCCAAATCTTTGGCAGTCGGTAGTTGCTTTTAACAAATCTGGTATATTTCCTCCACGGGCATTTCTTAGAGTAGCAATTTTGTTTATATTTACACTTAAACGTGTCATAAAATCATTTATACTTTCGTAATGGATTTAAAAAGTTGTATTTTTAACTACAAAATTAATTGTTTTTTCAATATATGAGTAATGTTGGCAAAAGATTTATTATCTGATGTTGTCCCTGCGTTGAAAACCTCTGATACAGGTTTACGGGCATTGAGCTGGATGGAAATATTCCGGATCTCTCATTTGCCCATTGTAAATAACCGGGAGTTTCTTGGTCTGATTTCTGATACCGATATCTATGATCTGAATATGGCTGATGAACCTATTGGTAATCATAAGTTATCCTTATTTAGTCCTTATGTGGTGAATGACCAACATATTTATGATGTGATGAAACTTGTAGCTGAAAATCGTCTTACGGTTGTGCCGGTTTTAAATGAAAAGAAACAATATCTGGGATTGATAACAATGAATGAGTTGTTATATCATTTTGCCGAAATGTCTGCTTTGAAAGACCCGGGGGGATTAATTGTACTTGAACTTAATCAAAATGACTACTCATTGACTCATATTGCACAGATAGTTGAAAGTAATGATGCGAAGATTTTGAGTGCTTATGTGACTTCTCCGGATCAATCAACTAAGCTTGAGGTTACTCTCAAGATTAACCGCACCGACCTGACATCTATTGTTCAAACATTGAATCGGTATAATTATAATATTAAGGCTTCATATATGGAAGATCAAAATATGGATAGCTTTTATAACAACCGGTATGAATCATTTATGCGTTTTCTGAATATTTAGTTATTAAAAGTAAATTTATTGCTATATGATTGCAGCAGTATATGGAAGACTATTTGGAAAGGCTTTTCATCAGTCTGTCAAGGATTTCTTTGATATCTTACAAAGAGAAGGTACAGATATTATTATTTATAAACCTTTTAAGCAATTTATTGAATCCAATTTAAATTTTTCACCCCGGGTGAAAGGTTTATTCAATTCTCATACGGATCTTCCGGATAATACAGATATGATATTTAGTATTGGTGGCGATGGAACTTTCCTTGATACCGTTTCTCTGGTGAGGGAGAAAGGAATACCTATCGTGGGTGTAAATAGTGGACGTCTCGGATTTCTGGCAACTATCTCGCAGGAGAAACTACTTGGATCTCTGGATGTCATTTTTCGTAAGAAATTTTCTATTGAAGAAAGAACACTGCTTAAACTGGACTTTCCGGGAGCAAAGAAGGAGGATTTTAATTATGCACTGAATGAAGTGTCCATTGAGAAAGTCGGGTCAACAATGATCACGATCCATGCTTATATAAACGGGGAATTTCTTAATACATACTGGGCTGATGGTTTGATCATTTCAACCCCCACAGGTTCCACTGCATATTCATTAAGTGTCGGGGGGCCAATAGTAATTCCCGGGTCAGATGACATTATTATTTCTCCCATTTCCCCACATAACTTAACTGTTCGTCCTTTAGTTATTCCTGATAAAGATGAGCTTACGCTTCGGGTGGAGGGTAGAGATGAAAAATATATTGCTTCTGTCGATTCCAGATCTGTTATACTGCCCAATAGTACAGAAGTGCGGGTGAAGCGGGCAGAATTCAAAATGAAAATATTGAAGCTAAAGGGGCATAGTTATTACGGTACACTTCGGGATAAACTAATGTGGGGAGCGGACAAACGGAATTAGTAAAGAATGTTTAAATGATTGAATGACTGAATAAAGAAGTATGGACTGCCGACTGCCGGCTGATTAGTTATAAACAAAGATTATAGCCTGATTATTCTGAAATTTGATTAAAAATATCTTTAAAGTACCGGGCAATAAAATAGTCTCGTGAGTGTTAATTAAATACTGTCAGGATAAAGTTGTTTTTTTTAATAGATTTGTAATAAATAACCTGACGTAATCATGAAAAAGCTCTTGTTTTTTTTAATTACTTCTTTTTTGTTAAATCTGACTATTAATGCTCAAGCATGGAGGATGAGGAGATACGAGGCTATTATAGGTATTGGATCAGCCCAATATTTTGGTGATATTGGGGGATGGTCAAAGGATGAGAATATTCTCGGTTTGAAGGATATTGCCCTTTCACAGGTTCGACCAGGTATTTATTTTGGAGTTAGATATAAACTATACGAAGAAATTAGCCTGAAATTAAATCTTAATTATGGATATTTACATGGCGATGATGCCGATAAGGCTAATAGTACCAGGAATTTTAAATTCTATACAAGCATTTTCGAACCATCTGTTCAGGTTGAATACGCTTTTATTAAGGAGAAAGAGGCTATGAGTTACCTGATGATGAAAGGCAGAGGTATGAGTCAGTTCCATCCTTCAATTAGTGCTTATGCTTTTCTTGGCTTAGGCGGAGCCTTTTTTAAGGTTACTGAGAAAGAAGATCTGCAGAATGTTGATCTTGAATATACTCCGATTGCATTAGTGGTTCCTGTAGGCATTGGTCTTAAATTCGGACTGAACACAAACTGGTCAATTGGATTTGATATGGGTGGAAGGTTTACTACATCGGATTATCTTGATGGATATACATCAGATTATTCTGAGTCGAAAGATGTATATTTTTTCGGAGTGTTTAACATGGTGTATAAAATTAGAACGGGATCAAACGGATTACCGGTATTTAAATAGAATTCCGGTCGAAGCTGGAAAAAATGAAAAAATTTATTATCATTGCATTTTTTTTGGGAACAATTATTGGAGCGAAGGCGCAAAAGAAAGTTGATTTAGGAATTTTTGGAGGTGGCTCATATTACCTGGGGGATATTAATCAATCAAAACAGTTTTATTCCCTTTCATATGCCCTTGGTGGATTGTACAGATTTAACATAAATCCAAGGTATACTATTAGGTGCAGTATTTTTTATGGGAATTTGCAGGCTGATGATCAGGATTTTAACAACCGGTTTCAACAAAGTAGAGATAATAGTTTTTCAGGTACTGTATTAGATGCTACACTGCAGTTTGAGTTTAATTTTATGCCATACAGTACATTTGGCAGAGCAGGAGAATATACTGTTTATACAACCGGTGGAATTGGAGTTGCATTTATAAATATCTCAGGACCCTCATCTCCATTGGTAATCCCATTCGGGGTTGGAGCTAAAGTGAATCTGGGTAAAAAAATGGGAATCGGTATTGAGTGGGGGCTTAGAAAAATGTTTTATGATAAGCTGGATGGATTTGAAAACCCAATCGATCCGGAATACCGGTCGTTTATTCATAATTTTGACTGGTACTCAATAGCAGGTATTTCTTTAACATATAAGATTTATGGTGGTTCGGAGGATTGTCCGGCATATTGGGATGAAAAGATAAAAGGGAAATGATATTAAAAGAAGAAATATCACAGGGTAAAATACCCAATCATGTTGCTATTATTATGGATGGTAATGGTCGCTGGGCAAAGCAAAAAGGGAAAGACAGAATATTTGGTCATAAGAACGGGGTTGCTGCTGTTAGAGAAGTTACAGAATCTGCTGCCAAAATTGGAATTAAGTATCTTACTCTTTACGCCTTTTCAACCGAAAACTGGAATCGTCCGGTGAAAGAAGTTAATGCACTTATGTCTTTGCTGGTTTCTACTATAAGTGCAGAAACAAACACATTGATGAAAAATAAGGTGAGTCTGTTGACTATTGGTGATACATCAAGATTGCCTGTCAGGGTTTACAAAAAGCTGGAAGATACTATCAATAAAACATCGGAAAACGATGGACTTTCATTGGTGCTTGCTCTAAGCTATAGTTCTCGTTGGGAGATACTTAATGCGGTCAAGAATATTGCTTCAGAAGTGAAAAGAGGGAAAATTAAATTGGATCAGTTAAATGAAAAGATTTTTTCAAATTATCTTTGCACGAAAAATATTCCTGATCCTGAATTATTGATCAGGACAAGCGGAGAGCAGAGAATAAGTAATTTTCTTCTTTGGCAGATTGCTTATTCTGAACTTTATTTTACTGATAAATTGTGGCCCGATTTTAAAAAGGAGGATTTATATGCTGCGATTTTGGATTTTCAATCCCGTGAACGTAGATTTGGCAAAATTAGTGAACAGGTTAATTTTTAATTATGATTTGTAGAAAGAAAAAAATATATATACAGGCAATACTTATAATATTTGTTCTTTTCCCATCTCTTATGTTTTCACAGGAGAGCAAGGATGTTATGGATTATTTTTCACCTAACGAATATATTATTGGTGGTATTTCAATTTCCGGAATCAAGTACCTTGATGAAAATATTCTTGTGCAGATTTCAGGGCTCAAAGTGGGTGATAAATTATTGATACCCGGTGAGCAAATAACCATGGCAGTAGAAAAAATGTGGTCGCAGGGCCTTTTTTCAGATGTAAGAATAACTAAAAAGGGTATCTCAGGCGATTCTATTTTTCTTGATATATATCTTCAGGAAAGAGCAAGACTGTCCAGATTTGAATTTACCGGAATTTCAAAAAGTGAACGAAAAGACTTACTGGATGAGATTAATTTGCTTAAGGGCAGCCAGGTTACAGAGAATATCATTAGTAATTCAAAAAGAATAATATACAACCATTTTATTGAAAAAGGATTTTACCAGATTGAAGTTGATATTTCACAGAGGGATGATCCTGACCGGAACAATAGTTTGATCCTGAAAGCTGATATCCGTAAAGCTGAAAGAATAAAGATAAAGGATATTGAGTTCATTGGTAACACAGTATTTCCCGATAGTAAACTCCGTCGGAAAATGAAGAATACTAAGAAGAAAAATCTTAATATTTTTAAAGCATCAAAATATATCCCTGATAAACTTAAGGAAGATAAAACAAGTCTTAACGAACTTTATAATGAATTTGGATATCGCGATTTTAAAATTCTGAGCGATTCGATATATACTGTGAGTGAAGATAGGGTAGGGATGGTAATTAAGATTAATGAAGGGAATCAATATTTCCATGGAGATATCAAGTGGGTTGGTAATACAAAGTTCCCATCGGAATTGTTAAATAAGGTTCTCGGAATTAAACCCGGTGATGTTTACAATCAAACCTTGTTAGATGAAAGATTATTATTTGATGAAGATGCGGTTAATTCAGTTTATATGGACAGAGGCTATCTTTTTTCACATATCAATCCGGTTGAAATACATGTAGAAAATGACTCAATTGATCTGGAGATGCAGGTTTACGAGGGGAAACCGGCCTATATTGACCATGTGATCATTAGAGGCAATACAAAAACAAATGAGCATGTTGTCAGACGTGAAATAAGAACCCTGCCAGGGGAATTGTTCAGCAAGACGGATATTATGCGTTCAGCCAGGGAAATTGCGCAACTTGGCCATTTTGATCCTGAAAAAATTTCACCTAATCCAATCCCAAATCAGGCAGAAGGAACTGTTGATCTGGAATATGATCTGGAAGAAAAAGCTAATGATCAATTTGAAATTTCCGGAGGATGGGGCGCAAATATGTTAATAGGTACAATTGGCCTTCGGTTTAATAATTTTTCTTTCCGTAATGTCCTGGATCCTAAAGCCTGGAGACCGGTGCCAACTGGCGATGGACAATCATTAAGTTTAAGAGCACAGTCAAACGGAAGGTATTACCAGTCATATAACATCACATTTGTTGAACCCTGGTTTGGTGGTAAAAAACCTAACTCTTTTACATTTTCGCTTTTTAAGTCTCTACAAACAAATGGAAGAGAAAAAGGTGAAAGTGGAAGACAATCATTAAGTATTGATGGTGGTGCTCTTGGCCTGGGAAAACGATTAAGTAAGCCCGATGATTTTTTTCACTGGTATAATGAAATAAGTTATCAGAACTATAACCTGAATAACTGGACACAGTATTTTCTATTCTCTGACGGACGGTCAAATAATTTTAGTTTTAAAACGCGTTTGGCAAGACATTCTTCCGGACCAAGTCCTATTTACCCTGTTCGGGGTTCCAGCTTTTCGTTGAGCCTTCAAATTACACCTCCATATTCAATTATTAGCGGCAAAGATTTTTCAGTTGCGGATATGCCTGATAGTGAGAAGTATAAGTGGATAGAATATCATAAATGGGGATTTAAAGCCGACTGGTACCTTACTTTGGCAGGGAAATTGGTATTGAATACCAAAGCTGCCTTTGGTTATCTTGGTCATTACAATGATGATATCGGTCCTTCGCCATTTGAAGGTTATGATCTGGGGGGTGATGGAATGACAGGATACAGTCTCTACGGCCGTGAAACCATAGCACAGCGAGGATATGAAAATGGTTCTTTGACACCTATTGTAAAAACAACATCAGGAAATATGAAATCAGGAAATGTGTACGAGAAATTAACAATGGAACTCAGGTATCCAATTTCAATGAATCCGCAGGCAACACTTTTTGCACTGATATTTGCTGAAGCCGGGAATGCATGGTATAGTTTCGAGGATTTTAACCCCTACAGGATAAAAAGAGCTGTGGGTGTTGGGATAAGAGCTTTTCTTCCGATGTTTGGACTTCTGGGAATTGATTATGGTTGGGGATTTGATGAAGTTCCGGGTAATCCGGATGCTAACGGTGGACATTTCCATTTTATGATAGGACAGCAATTTTAATTAGTTTATTAACCAAAAACGGAATTAGTCATGAAAAAAATAATGATCACACTTGGAGTTCTTATACTTTCGGCAGGTTTTACATTTGCCCAAAGATATGCATTTGTTGATACTGAATATATTTTAAGTAATATCCCTTCGTACAAAGCTTCTCAGGATAAATTAGATCAGTTTTCCAAAGAATGGGAAAAAGAAATATCTGATGAATATGCTGTAGTTGAGAAAATGTATAAGGATTATCAGAACGAACAGGTTTTGCTTACGCGGGAAATGAAGATTAAGAGAGAAGAAGAGATTATTGGTAAGGAAAAAGCTGTTAAGGAATTACAGAATAAGTATTTTGGACGCGAAGGGGATCTTTATATAAAACGACAGGAACTTATTAAACCTATACAGGATGAAGTGTATAATGCTGTTAAAGAAATTGCTGTTGAGGGAAATTACGCCGTTATTTTTGATACGGCAAGTGGACCAAGCATGCTTTATACAAATCCGAAATATGATCTTAGTGATGATGTTTTAGAAAAATTAGGTTATAAAAATTAATTGGTTATTTTTGTGCGAATTCTGAATGAATAATTAAAAAGAAATGAAATGAAAAATGTAATAAAATTAATTGTTATAATTCTATTCCTGTTTTCAGGAACAACAGTAAATGCTCAGAATTATAAATTTGGTCATATTAATAGCCAGGAGTTATTGAGCATGATGCCGGAAAGGGATAGTGCAGAAGTGAAAATTCAACAGTATGCTAAGGACCTGGAGGGTGAACTTGAAATAATGAATGTTGAGTACAATAATAAACTTAATGATTATGTTGAGAAACGTGATAATTTAACTCCTTTGGTGAAACAGACTAAAGAACAGGAGCTTAATGAATTTCAGAGTAGAATTCAGGCATTCACAACTAATGCCGAGAAGGAATTACAACAACAGAACGCTCAGTTGATCCAGCCAATTATTATGAAGGCGGAAAAGGCAATTAAAGATGTGGCAAAAGAAAATGGATTTATGTATATCTTTGATCTTTCAAGGGGTTCAGTGATCTATTTTTCCGAACAGAGTATAGATATTTTGCCCATGGTTAAAAAGAAACTCGGACTTGAGGAATAATATTTTAAATTCATAGAAAAAAAGCCATCCGCAATATTGAGGATGGTTTTTTTATTTTTACACATCTTTTTTAATTATATTCGGGAACTAAATGAAATTATTATCCTCACAACCGATTGGAATTTTTGATTCCGGAGTGGGTGGACTAACTGTTGCACATGCTATCAGACAGTTGTTGCCACAGGAAAGCATCATATATTTTGGAGATACTGCACATCTTCCTTATGGGGATAAATCTGCAAAGTCCATTATTTACTATTCGCGAAAAATTGCCGGTTTTTTAATGGAAAAAAAATGCAAAACTATCCTGGTTGCATGTAATACTGCATCAGCCGTAGCTTTTAACGATCTTAAGAATTTTTTTAGTGAGCAGGTTCAACTGGTAAATGTAATTGATCCTGTGACTGAATATATTGGAAAAAGTAATTATAAAAAGATTGGGGTTATAGGTACCAAAGGAACGATAAATTCAGGAGCATATGAAAAAGTATTGAAAAGTAATAATCCTGAACTTGATGTGATATCGATGGCAACTCCTTTGTTTGTCCCAATGATCGAAGAAGGGTTTATTTATGATGACATAAGTAATGCAATTATTAGAGCGTACCTCTCTGATAAAAGCATGAAAAGTGTTGAAACGCTTATACTTGGGTGCACACACTATCCTATTATTAAGAATCAAATAACAAAGTTTTTTAATTTTAATATTGATGTAATTGATTCTGGAAAAATTATTGCAGAGTTCGTTAAAAATTTACTTACTGAAAATAACCTTCTGAATACCGGGAAATCACAAAAGGATCAATTTTATATCTCCGATTTCACACTATTTTTTGAGAAAATTGCCAAAATGTTTTTTGAGGAAACAATCGATCTCAAAAAAATCGATTTCTGGAATTGAAAAAATGCTTTCTTCTTCTCACGAATTCAATATATGAAAATATGTTATAGGATATTATTTTGTTTATTTTCTTATTAACAGACCTTTATAAGCTGTTTCTGCTGAAAAATATATGAAAAAAAATATTTTAGTATTGTAAAATATTTACTTTTGTAAATAAGAATTTCAATTGTCACATTTTGGTTGTATAACAGAATGAAAAATAAAGGGAAATGCATATAAAATAAATGATTTTATATGCATTAAATTTTTTTCAAAACGGGACTGAATCGTATAACATAATAAATTAGTAAGCCATGAATAAAAAACCCGAAGTTGTTGAACGTGACGAAATGGTTATCAGGTTCTCAGGAGACTCTGGCGATGGGATGCAACTCACAGGAACTCTTTTCTCGAACACAGCAGCTTTATTCGGTAACTATATGTCAACATTTCCTGATTATCCATCAGAGATCCGTGCACCTTCAGGCACAGTGGGAGGAGTTTCCGGATTTCAGGTTCATGTAGGACATTCGGAAATAAAAACTCCCGGAGATCTTGCTGATGTTTTGGTATCAATGAATCCGGCTGCTCTTAAAGCAAATTTAAAATGGGTTAAGCAGGGAGGGGTGATTATACTGGATATTGATAATTTTGATGAAAAAGGAATTGAAAAAGCGGGATTTGATTCAAATCCGATTGGCAAGGAATTTTTAGACGCATTTATGGTAGTTGAAGCCCCGATTACCAATATGACTAAAGAAGTGCTCAAGGATACAGACCTCGATAGAAAAAGTATCTTACGAACAAAAAACATGTTCGCATTGGGTATGGTTTACTGGCTATTTGGTAAATCGCTTGACTATACTGAAAACTTTTTTAAAGAGAAATTCAGGAAAAAACCGTTGGTTGTTGAAGCCAATAAAAAAGTACTTAAAGCCGGCTATTATTATGCTGAAACTGTAGAGGCTTTATGTCCCTATAATATTAGCCGGGCTGAAATTGAAAAAGGAAAATATCGTAATATCAATGGAAATACTGCTGTAGCCTGGGGCGTCCTGGCAGCTGCAGAAAAAGCCGGACTAAGTGTATATGTTGGTTCTTACCCGATAACTCCGGCTACCAGTATTCTGGAAGAGGTGGCACTTAGGCGTGACCTGGGAGCTATTACTTTTCAGGCTGAGGATGAAATTGCGGGGATATGTACAACTATTGGAGCGAGTTTTGCTGGGAAACTTGGTGTAACAACAACTTCAGGTCCCGGACTGGCTTTAAAATCTGAATCTATAGGACTGGCTGTGATAACTGAACTTCCTATTGTAATTATTAATGTGCAAAGAGGTGGTCCCTCGACCGGACTACCTACAAAAACCGAGCAGGCTGATCTTTGGCAGGTATTATATGGAAGAAGTGGCGAATGTCCTGTAGTGGTTATGGCTGCAAGTACTCCTACTAATTGTTTCCAATATGCATTTGAAGCTGCAAAGATTGCCCTTGAACATATGACCCCTGTTATTTTAATGTCAGATGGTTTCCTGGCTAATGGGACTGAACCATGGAGAATCCCCAAAATGGCAGATTATCCTGATATTAAACCTCCTATTGTAAAAGAAGGCATAAAAGACTGGGAACCTTATGCGAGAGATGTTGAGAGGCTTGCACGAACATGGGCACTGCCCGGCACAAAAGGTCTTGAACACAGAATTGGTGGGTTGGAAAAAGATTTTATTACCGGTAATGTTTCTCATGATCCTGAGAATCATGAGAAAATGATAAAGATAAGAGATAAAAAAGTCGAAAATGTCGTTAATTTTATACCTGAGCTTGAAGTGGAAGGGGGTGAAGATGGCAATCTTCTTGTTGTTGGCTGGGGTGGCACATACGGACACCTTATTACAGCGGTAAATGAGTTGAGGGAAGAGGGGAGAAAAGTTAGTCTTGCCCATTTTAATTACATCCGGCCACTCCCAAAAAATACCGGAGATGTTTTTAGAAAGTTTAAGAAAATAGTGGTTTGTGAATTGAACATGGGACAGTTTGCTGATTATCTCAGAATGAAACATCAGGAATTCAAGTACTATCAGTATAATAAGATACAGGGACTTCCTTTTACCGTGATTGAATTGAAAAAGAACATCAATAAAATTTTGGAGGATAAATAAAATGTCTGATATAACACATAAACTCACAGTTAAAGATTTGAAAAGTGATCAGGAAGCCCGCTGGTGCCCGGGATGCGGGGATCATGCTATTATGAATGCGATTCAGCGTGCCCTGGTTGAACTGGATGTTCCAAAAGAGAATTTCGCATTTATTTCAGGTATTGGTTGTTCGTCCCGCTTCCCATATTATTTAGACACATATGGATTTCATGGAATTCATGGACGGGCTTCGGCTATTGCCACGGGTGTAAAAATTGCTAACCCTGAATTAAGTGTATGGCAAATTACAGGCGATGGAGATGCCCTTGCTATTGGAGGGAATCATTTTATTCATGTTATCAGGAGAAATGTTGATATAAATATCATACTTTTCAATAATCAAATATATGGTCTTACTAAAGGACAATATTCACCTACCTCATACAAGGGTTTCGTAACTAAAACATCACCATATGGAACAGTCGAAGAACCTTTTCATCCCGGAGAACTTGTAATCGGTGCTCAGGGAAAATTCTTTGCCAGAACAATTGACAGTAATGTTAAATTGTCTACTGAAATTTATATCCAGGCAGGAAAACATAAAGGGACTTCTGTAGTTGAAGTGCTTCAGAATTGCGTTATATACAATGATAAAATATATAGTTACCTTACTGATAAAGAGGAGAAGGGAAACAGACAATTAATTCTGCACCATAATGAACCAATGATCTTTGGGAAAGATAACGATAAAGGTATCATTCTGAAAGATAATAAATTAAAGGTTGTTAAGATTGGTGAGGATGGGATAACCGAAGATGATTTATTGATCCATAATGCAGAGGAAGTGAATCCGGGAATACATCTGATGCTGGCAAACATGCGTTATCCTGATTATCCTGTTGTACTTGGTATTATCAGATGTGTTGATGCAGAGACATATGATTATGATGTAAACCATCAGATGGAGGAAATAAGAGCAAAAGCGGAGATTAAGTGTGTTGATGATCTGTTAAATAGTGGAAACACCTGGGAATTGTAATAAAAGAAATGCCTAAAGTTTGAAGTGCTGTCTCAAAACCGGAGGCAGCTTTTTTTTATCCAATAAACATACAATAGACCTGCCAGAGTGCGCCGCAGGTGTTTTTGGCAGAGTCGGAAGGAAGAACGACGAGGCGACTGGGTGAGAGGGGACGACTGGCCGATAAAGAGAAGAGAGCAGAGACGGAATAACACGAGCGATAGCGAGTAAGTAATTAGGCATTCTGAAAGAAATCTGTTATTTTTATTATTAATTGTTTTCACATATATACTAATTGGCAGGAATAACGATGAGTAAAGATAATAACCAAATACAAACCAATAACTCTGAATGCGCTGATAATCATGGGATAATAGAATCTTATGGATTTGACTTCAGTGATACCTCCTTTGATTTGTTGATGCAAACCCGGATTCATAAAGTATTATTAGTTTGTAGTAATTATGATGCTTTTATGCTCGAAGAAGATGGGAGGATTGATGAACAGATATTTATTGAATATGTGTCTCTGAATTTACGGTATCCGCCGGTTTTTATTCAGGTAGATAATATAGAGGAAGCCTTTCATCGTTTAGAGAATGAAAAAATTGATCTTGTTATTACAATGTGGGGCAAAGGGGAAATGGATACTTTTGAATTAAGCAGGCAAATAAAAAGAGAATATATAAATATACCTATTGTAATTTTAGCATACTTTTCGCGTGAAGTTTCAGTACAGATTAAAAAAAGTGATCTTAGTGCCATTGATTATGTTTTTTCCTGGCTTGGTAATGCGAACCTGTTACTAGCTATAATTAAGCTTATTGAGGATAAAATGAACGCTGAATATGATATTCTTCAAATAGGTGTTCAATCTATTATTCTTGTTGAAAATTCTATTCGTTTTGTATCCTCCTATCTGCCCAATTTGTACACGATTATTCTTAATCAGTCAAAAGAGTTTCAGCAGGAAGCTTTGAATGAACACCAGATAATGATGAGAATGAGGGGCAGACCAAAGATCCTACTTGCAACAAATTTCGAAGAAGCTGTTGAATTATATGAGAAATACAAAGAAAATGTTCTCGGTATCATTTCGGATATTACTTTCAATCGAAAAGGAATAAGAGACGTTGAAGCGGGAATAAAGTTATGTAAACTTGTAAAGAAAGATAATGTGAACATGCCATTTGTTCTGCAATCTTCCGACAATAAGTATAAGAGGATTGCCATAGAAATGAATGTGGATTTTTTATACAAGTATTCAAAAAACCTTTCAATTGAACTCCGGGATTTTATAATACATAATCTGGCTTTTGGATCTTTTATTTTCCGTGATCCTGACACGAAAAAGGAGATTGCAAGGGCTGCAAACCTCCAGGAATTCCAGCAGATTCTTATGAGTATCCCTGATCAATGCCTTGAGTATCATACAAGCCGTGATCATTTTTCAAAATGGTTGAATGCAAGAGCATTGTTCCCAATTGCACAAATGTTCAAGTATTTGCATACGGACGATTTCGGCTCGCTTGATGGGATCAGGAAATTTTTAGACGTGTCAATATCATGCTTTCGTTTGGGTAAAGGGCGTGGAGTTATTGCAAAATTTGAGAGGACAACATATGATAAGTATTCTGTTTTTTCACGAGTAGGCGATGGTTCAATAGGGGGGAAAGCGAGAGGACTTGCTTTTGTCAATTCTCTTATAAAGGATAAAAAACTTTTTAGTAAATATGAAGATGTTGTGATTACTATTCCAAGAACAGTGGTTTTATGCACCGATGTCTTTGATGAATTTATGGAGAATAACGATCTGTACAAAATTGGACTGTCTGATCTTGACGATAATGATATACTTCAAGCTTTTACAAAAGCTAAATTACCCGGTTGGATTTACCTTGATATAAAAGCCTTCCTTAAGGTATCGGGAGATATCCCTATCGCTGTAAGGTCTTCAAGTAAATTAGAAGACTCACATTATCAGCCGTTTGCAGGCATTTACTCCACCTACATGATTCCTCCGCATCATGATAAGAAGGTAATGCTTGCAAAGCTTGCTGATGCCATTAAACAGGTATATGCTTCGGTATATTTCAAGAGCAGCAAAGCATATATGACAGCAACATCTAACGTTATTGACGAAGAAAAAATGGGAATAATATTGCAGGAGGTCTGTGGGAGTCAATATAACAATCGGTTCTATCCGACAATTTCGGGTGTGGCAAGGTCACTTAATTTCTATCCAATCGGACCTGAAAAGTCTGAAGATGGAATTGCCAATGTTGCAATGGGACTTGGTAAATTAGTTGTGGATGGTGGTGCTACTCTTCGCTTCTCTCCTAAATACCCTCGTAAAATTCTTCAATTATCAACACCGGAATTAGCATTGAGAGAGTCGCAAAAGAATTATTATGCGCTTGATATGAATATAAATAGCTTTGTTCCTTCAGTTGATGATGGAATTAATATTCTTAGTTTACCTATAAGGGAAGCAAAAAATGATAATACTCTGAAATGGGTGGCTTCAACTTTCGATTTTGAGAATAACATTTTACGAAATGGATATTACGGTTCAGGTAACCCGGTAATAACATTTTCCAATATCCTGGAACACAATGCGTTTCCTCTGGCTGAGATACTCAGGGATCTTCTTGAGATTGGTCAAAATCAAATGAATAACCCTATTGAGATAGAATTTGCTGTAAATATAGATACTCCTGAAGGATATCCTAAGGAGTTTAACTTTTTACAAATAAGGCCGGTAGTTAATGAGGAACAATTTGAATCCATTAGTCTTGATGATGTAAAGAGTGAAGATACACTCATTATTTCTGATTCTGCTCTGGGAAATGGAGTATTAAATGGAATCCGTGATCTTGTATATGTTAAACCTGATGCTTTTGATGCTTCTTTTAATGAAAAAATTGCCGGTGACATTGAAAAATTAAATACTAAGTTTGCCAGTGAGGGCAAGAATTACATTCTTACAGGGCCCGGACGATGGGGCTCAACAGATTATTGGCTGGGAATACCCACAAAATGGGCTCAGATATCACAGGCAAGAGTAATCGTGGAATCGGGATTGGATAACTACAGGATCGATCCAAGCCAGGGAACCCATTTCTTCCAGAATCTTACATCATTCAGGGTAGGATATTTTACAATCAATCCTTTTATGAATGATGGCTATTATGACATTAAATTTCTGGATAATATGGAAGCCACATATGAAGATGACTTTATACGGCATATAAGGTTTTCTGAGCCTCTGCTTGTTGTTATTGACGGAAAAACCAGGAAGGGCGTGATTTATAAACCCGGAAAGGGAAACATAAATAACTAAAGTTTCGCACTTGACTATACATAAATATATAGTTGTTAAGATGAATAATGAACAAGGATTACTCACAAAATTAATAATTTTTATTATGTTCGTGAGATCGCTTCGCTAAGTAAACGAATAACGAATTTTGAAGTTTCTATTAAGCAAGGATTATTTTTAAAATCTAAAATCGGTGTTCCTTGTTCGAAATTCATTTTAAGAAATTATGCGAATTATTCTGCTTGTATGCTTCAAAGTTTCAGCCATGAATTTATTTTCCGCTCAGGCGCTCTGTGCATCTGCATTCGGGTCAACTTTTTTAACCAGTCCCTGGAGTACTTTGCCCGGACCTACTTCAGTGAATGATGAAGCGCCGTCGGTAAGCATATTTCTAACAGTTTGAGTCCATTTTACCGGTGATGTTAACTGGTCAATTAAGTTTTTCCTTATTGTCTGAATATCAGTTGAAGGTTTGGCAGTAGCATTTTGATAAACAGGACAAGCAGGTACTGAAAAAAGTGTCTGTGTAATTGATTTTTCCAACTCATTCTTTGCAGGTATCATTAAGGGTGAATGAAAAGCTCCCCCGACTTTTAGCTGGATAACCCTTTTTGCTCCATGTTCCCGGAGTTTATCCAAAGCTTTTTGAACACCGGTTAATGATCCTGAGATTACAACCTGGCCGGGACTGTTATAATTTGCAGGAACAACAATGTCATCAATCTCGTTACAAACCTGTTCTATTAATTTATCTTCCATTCCCAGTATTGCTGCCATCGTAGATGGCTCTGCTTCACATGCTTTTTGCATAGCCATTGCCCGTTTACTAACCAGTGTTAAACCATCTTCAAATAATAATGATTTGTTGGCTACAAGGGCTGAAAACTCACCAAGAGAATGTCCTGCAACCATATCAGGCTTATAATCATCTCCTAAAGTTGTAGCAAGGATTGTAGAATGCAGAAAAATGGCAGGTTGGGTTACCTTCGTTTGTTTCAAATCTTCATCAGTTCCTTCAAACATAATATCAGTAATTCTAAAACCAAGAATATCATTAGCTTTCTCAAACATTTCTTTCGCCTGCCCGGAGGTATTGTATAATTCTTTTCCCATTCCAACAAACTGGGCTCCCTGACCCGGGAATATATATGCTTTCATAGTGATATTTTTTATAGTTTTTCAGGATAATACGTAGTTATTTTGGAAAATTGGAAAGTTGGAATAATGGAATATTGATATATACGTGAAAATTCACTATAAATACTTTTTAATTTGATAGAATGTACCATCCCAATTACCATCCTTTTTAGTAGTGTATTAAAGATTGTCGCTGTATTTTAAATAATAAATGTCGAATGTTGAATAATAAATGTTAAAGTTCCTGTAAATCATACTTAACTTTATTATTTATCATTTGATATTCGAAATTTGAAATTTATTTCTGAAAATTATTTTCTTACCGCAACTATCAATCGCTTATGAAACTATAAAACAATTACACCAATTTTCAAATTTAGATTTAATTATTGAATTTGTACGCTCTGAAAGTCTATACCTAAAATTTTATTAATTGTTTAAGCCCTCTATTAATGTTTTTTCTTTCCATCTTTCCACTATTCCATTCTTCCATTATTCCATCTGATACCTATTCATTTTCCGAATGAACCTTTTTTATTAATTAATGAAGCTTGGAACTGATGATGTGAATAAACTCTTGACGTGTTGGCTCTTTAAGGAATTCGCCTGTAAAGGCAGAAGTAGTGGTTACCGAATTTAATTTTTGCACACCCCTCATTATCATGCACATATGCTGTGCTTCAATAACAACTGCTACACCAATCGGATTCAGAGTTTCCTGAATACAGTCCCTTATTTGTACCGTAAGACGTTCTTGTACCTGCAGCCGCCGGGCATAAGCATCAACAACACGTGCAATTTTGCTCAGTCCGGTAATATAACCATTTGGAATATATGCAATATGTGCCCTTCCGAAAAATGGGATCATATGATGTTCACAAAGTGAATGCAGTTCAATATCTTTTACCAGTACCATTTGCTGATAATCTTCTTTGAATTTAGCACTCTTGATTATCTCATGTGGTTCGGTATTATATCCTTGTGTAAGGAACTGTATAGCTTTTGCAACACGAACAGGAGTTTCTAATAACCCTTCCCTGCTTGAATCCTCTCCAATAAGATCAAGAATTTTTTTGTAATGAAAAGCCATTTCTTTGATTGTTTTATCATTCCACCGGTCAATTTTAGCATAACCGTCACCAGAGTCATTCCCGTATCCATTATTTATAATTTCCATAAGCTGATTTTATTTTCCAAAATATTCAATAAAATTATTTTCAGTTTCTTCAATTTTTATTTTGTGAAGCTCAATCCCTAACATTTTTACTTTCGGATCCAGAACTTCCCATATCGAGACAGCCAGATTCTCAGATGATGCAACTTTCCCATCCATAAAGTCAACTTCCAGGTTCATGTTCTTATGATCAATCTTTTGAATTACATTTTCTCTGATTATTGAACCTAATGTTTTAAGATTAACAAGGTAGCCGGTTTCAGAATTTATATTACCTTTTACGGTAACAAATAAAATATAATTATGTCCATGCCAGTTTGGATTGGAGCAATCACCGAATACTTCCTGGTTCTTACTATCTGACCACCCATTTTTATACATCCGGTGAGCTGCACTGAATTTCTCCCTGCGGGTTAAATAAATCATTGGCATACAATATTAAAATAGGCGATTCAAAATATAATAATTAATTTTGTAATTTTTTAAGGGAACCAAGATATCCATTTATTTGATTTATTTCAAAAGAACAATGAAAATTCTGATACTTTCAGCCACTTTACCAGAGGTTAGCCCTTTGGTAGGTAAATTTAAATTGAAAAATCAACCTGATCCTCATTTTGGGAAATACATGTATAATAACCATAGTATTGATGTGATAATAACAGGCGTTGGAAGTATTTCTACTGCTTATTTGTTAATGAAATTTGTTACTGCTGAAGTTTATGATTTTGTTATTCAGGTTGGTATAGCTGGGAGCTATAATAAAAAACTTCATATTGGATCTGTAGTTCAGGTACTTAATGAGCAGTTTGCTGATCTTGGAGTGGAGAATAAAAACAAGTTTGTTACTCTGTTTGAGGAAGGAATTTGTTCGCCGGATAAACTACCATACTCAGGAGGGAAGCTTGTAAATCCAGCTAATTTCGATTCTGGAATAATAAAAGACATTCCCTGTGTATCCGGAATCACAGTTAATTGTGTAAGCGGGAGTAGTGAAACAATTTCTTTATATCGTGATAAATTTAATCCGGATATTGAATCGATGGAGGGTGCTACATTTTTCTATATTTGTTTAATGGAAAACATTCCTTTTATAGAATTGAGGGGGATATCAAATTTTGTTGAGGAAAGGAACAGGAAATTATGGGATGTTCAATTAGCGGTGAATTCATCTAACGAAGCACTTCAAAAGGTTTTGTCAAAAATGTAATAGTAAATAATTTAGGAATTCAGAAACTTTAAATATGAAACTGAAACTTGGTTTTTCAACCTGTCCGAATGACACATATATTTTTGATGCTATTGTAAATAAGAAGATCAATCTTGAGGGAATTTCTTTTGAGGTTGTTTTAGCTGATGTTGAGGAGCTAAATACAATGGCTTTTGAATTAATTCCGGATGTTACCAAGTTGAGTTTTCATGCTTATGCACATGTCTCTGATTATTTTAAGATTCTGAATACCGGGAGTGCACTGGGATATAAAAACGGACCTCTGCTTATCAGTAAGAAAAAAATTTATCCCAATGAGATAAGTGATTTGGTAATAGCTGTTCCAGGCAAATATACCACGGCTAACCTGCTTCTTGGAATTGCTTATCCTGATGTAAAAAAGAAAAAGGAATATCTTTTCTCGGATATTGAAGATGTTGTTCTGAGTGGAGAGACTGATGCCGGACTTATTATTCACGAGTCACGGTTTACATATTCCCGCAAAGGACTGAAAAAAATAATGGATCTTGGGGAGTACTGGGAAAAGAAAACCCATCTGCCAATCCCGCTTGGGGGAATTATGATCAGAAGAGATTTGCCCGGGGAAATAAGAAAGAAAGTTAATCGTATTCTTAAGACGAGTTTAAGTTATGCGGAAGAACATCCTCTGGACTCATCTGATTATATTAAGAAACATGCCCAATCGGTGGAAGATGAAGTGATTCGTAAACATATCAATCTGTATGTAAATGAATTCACTTTTAATCTTGGGGAAAAAGGGAAGGATGCTATTAAAGAGCTATATAATAGAGCTGAGCATTCCGGTTTGATACCTGAGGTAAACAGGGACATGTTTCAGGGATAAATGTTTAACAGGCAAAATAATTTGATATGATAGTAGTTACCGGAGCAGCAGGTTTTATTGCCAGTAATCTGGTTGCCGGCCTCAATGAAAAAGGCTTTAAAGATATTATTCTGGTTGATGATTTTTCAAAGCCTGAAAAGAATAAAAATTTTGACGGTAAAATTTATTCAGATAAGGTTGACCGGAATATGTTTTTTAATTGGCTCAGGGAAAACCACCGGTTTGTTCAATTTGTTTTTCATTTAGGCGCCAGAACAGATACAACGGAGTTTAATGAATCAGTGTTTGAAAATTTGAATCTGGGATACTCAAAAAAGGTTTGGATGTTATGTGTTGAATTTGGTATTCCCCTGATATATGCCTCCTCTGCTGCAACATATGGTCTCGGAGAGTTTGGTTATGAAGATAATCACATGATTGTGAACAAGCTCAAGCCACTTAATCCATATGGAGAATCGAAAAACGAATTTGACAAATGGGTAATAAAACAGGAAAGGAAACCCTATTATTGGGCAGGACTTAAATTTTTTAATGTCTATGGTCCAAATGAGTATCATAAAAACAGAATGGCTTCTGTTATATTTCATGCTTATAACCAGAAAAAGAAAACCGGAAAAATAAAACTTTTTCGTTCGCATAATCCCGGTTTCAAAGATGGTGAACAGGCTCGGGATTTTATTTATGTTAAAGATGTTATTGATGTATTGATCTTTCTTATGCACCTGAGGAAAAATCCGGGCATTTATAATCTGGGTACGGGCACTGCAAGAACCTTTAACGATCTTGCTAAAGGTGTTTTTAAAGCTATGGGGTTAGATGAAAATATTGAATATATCGATACCCCTGAGGATATTCGTGATAAGTACCAGTATTTTACTCAGGCTGATATTACAAAACTAAGATCAATAGGATTTACAAAACCGTTTATTTCGTTTGAAGATGGTATTGCAGATTATGTACGGAATTATCTTAACTCTCATGGATATAACTAACCGGCATTCATTTTTTTTATATTGATTATTCTGTTTGTTTCATCTTTTGTTTCACCGCTATTAAGATTATTCAGATCACTGACAAATTTCCTGATATCTTCATCGTTAAAGCCTTTTTCTTTCGCAGCCTCTTCGAGTGTCCCCCATATTGGTTCCCCGCATGCAATGCACTTAATTCCTTTTTCCATTAGGTATCTTACTGATCCGGAGATGGTTTCAACCAGATCTTCAATAGTAATAGTTTTATCTATCATGCGCTTTTTTCTTTGTGAATTTTTGTTTACAATATAGTATTATTGTAAAATATAATTCATGATCTTCGACTTTAGTTCACTTTAGGCACTTCTTCTGTTATCCTTTAAAAAAGATTGCTTTAATAATAAGACTTGCCATTTTAGGATTTTCTTTTAGGCGGCGGGTTGAATAACCGAACCACTCTTTCCCAAAAGGAACATAAACTCTCATCCTGTGCCCTTTGTCAACAATCGACTTTCTAAGTGCCGGTGTCACACCGTATAACATTTGGAATTCATACTTCTCTTTCGGAACATTATATTTCTCAATAAGCTTATAGGCACCTTCAACCAGGGGTTTGTCATGAGTGGCAATTCCTGAATAAATGTCATTCTTCAACATAAATTCAATATCTTCCAGAAAGTGATTGTTTACATCTTCATATTTCTTGTATGCTACCTCAGGTGATTCAACATAAATTCCTTTGCAAAGTCTGTAATTCAAGGGTGATTCTTCAGAATGAATATCCATTAAACTTTTTAAATCATCCAGTGTACGTTTCATATAAGACTGGAATACGAGGCCAACATTATCAGGAAATTCATTTTTAAGTTTTCTGAATAATTTTATTTCCATATCAACACATTGTGAATCTTCCATATCAACGCGGATAAAATTGTTGTATTCGACAGCTTTAATAACAATTTCCCTGATTTTTTTGTAACAAATTTCCTTGTCGATTAATAGTCCGAACATAGTAGGTTTAACAGAATAATTCCCGTCGATCTTATTTTTTTCAGATAGTTCTATTAACTCCAGATATTGATTTTTATTATCTTCTGCCTCATCGAGAGTATTAATAAATTCACCAAGAACATCAAGGGTAACCATTATCCCTTGTTTGTTGAGTTCTTTTGATACCTTTAATGCGTCCTCTACACTTTCACCGGCGATATAGGATTTTGAAAAAAGCCATACAAATTTCTCGGGGAAATAGGGTAATAAATTGGCAATTAATTTGTTAAACATTTTTTTTCATATAGTTTTATTGACTTGGAAAATATCAATTTTTAGATATTTGACAATCTGATAATATTGTTGATAATAATAAAAACGTTGTAAAAATATTATCTTACAATTTTCAAACCTATGATCTTTATCATTCGTATATATAATT
>JAGGXD010000124.1 GCA_021163295.1 Bacteroidales bacterium | reverse complement strand
TATATGTTTTTTGCCTTGATAACAATGGGGTTAATGTTCTTTTTCCCTTTATTAAGGTATATTGATCCAAACAGCAATACATATGAGCTGACATATCTGGGTTTAGTGAATATTGATACGGGAAATTATATTGTCAAAGCAATTCCCTTAACAATCTTATTGGTAGTTATCGTGTTATTGTTGCTAATTACTATTTTCACCTATAAGAAACGTATCCTGCAGATGAGATTGTCTGTTTTTAGCATCCTTTTGATGCTTGGATTATTAGGATTGATCTGCTTTTACGCACTGCATGGTAAGAGTAAAATTAATAGTGAGATTTTTTATCTGTATCCTGTTATTTTTCCTGTTATTTCAGTAACTCTTACTTTTTTAGCATTCAAAGGTGTAAAAAAGGACGAAGAACTGGTTCGGTCATACGATAGAATAAGATAAGATTTGGAATAATGGAATAATGGAATAATGGAAAAATGGGAAGAATAAAGAATGCGATGCAGTATGAAGATCAGAGAATAGAGAGCAAAAGACCTTGAACTTTATAAACTTTGAACTCTTTAGAGTATTACAAGATTCTCCTTATCTGTTATTTTTTCACAATAGTGGCATTTAAGTGCTATTTTTTCTTTTGAAACAACATAGAATTTCGTTTGCACATTTTCATTGTTAGTAATACATTTTGGATTTACGCACTTTGCAATATTCACAATCTCATCTGGAATTTCGACAACCCGCTTCTCAACAACTTTGTAGTCTTTGATAATATTCAGTTTTGCCTGAGGTGCAACAAGTGCAATACGGTTAAGATCTCTTTCGTCAAAAAATACTTCAGATAATTTTATAATTGCCTTTTTACCTAGTTTCTTGCTCTCCATATTTGTACCGAATGTAATCATCTTGTTAAGCTTATTGAGACCCAATATCTGGATAACATCAAAAAGACTATCTGCGGGAATATGGTCAATAACAGTTCCGTTTTTAATTGCACTGACGCTTAATTGTGTTTTGCTTTTGGTCATTATAATATTTTTTTGAAGATTACCAACAACTTATCTGATTCCCAAAATACTTGTTAATATTGCCTGGCGTGTAAAAACACCATTTAATGCCTGGGTAAAATAGTATGCTTTCATGTTCTCATCAACATCTTCATTAATCTCATTAACCCTGGGCAAGGGATGAAGTATCTTCATGTTCTTCTTAGTTTTTTCAAGCATATGCTCACGTAAGACATATACATTTTTTACTTTTTCATATTCCATCAGATCACTGAATCTTTCTTTTTGTACCCGTGTCATATATACAATATCAGCTTCTGAAATGTATTCGGTAAAATCGGTATGTTCATAATACTTCAATCCTAAATTGTCAAGATGCAGCTTATAAACAGCCGGTAATTTTAATTCTTTTGGAGAAATGAAATTAAATGTTGTGTTGAAGTGTGACATAGCAATTAACAGGGAATGAACAGTCCGGCCATATTTCAGGTCACCCACCATGAAGATATTTAAGTTATCCAATGTATTCTGAGTTTTCTTTATGGAATACATGTCAAGAAGGGTTTGTGTGGGATGCTGGTTTGCACCATCTCCTGCATTGACAATGGGAACTGAAGCAATCTCACTGGCATATCTGGCACTTCCTTCAATAGGATGTCGCATAACAATAAGGTCACAATAATTGCTTACAGTTTTAATAGTGTCCTTTAGAGTTTCCCCTTTCTGTACACTTGTACTTGATGAGTCACTAAATCCGATTACCTTTCCTCCCAACCGGCTGATGGCACTTTCAAAGCTGAGTCTGGTTCTTGTTGAAGGTTCAAAAAACAATGTTGCTATAACATTTCTGGTGAGTAGCTGCTGGTAAGGATCTTTTTCAAATTCAACTGCAAGTTCAAGGATACGAAGGATGTCTTTTTTAGAATAATCGGCAATTGAAACTAAGCTTTTATTTTTCATTAGTAGAATAAGATAAAGTTTTAATTATGTAAATATAAATATTTTTTAAAACTTTATTTATGATTAATTTTTACTTCCAATATACTTAATTTTAATCTCCGGAGATTTGTCTATCCTCTTCTTAATAGTTTCGCTCTTACTGAGTCTTACACCAATTCGTATTGTACAATTTGCTTCAAATGTTTGCTCTACGATTATTAGTTTTTCCTCTTCAATCAATCGCATTACATCATTAATAATGGTATAAGCAAAAGTAAGTTCATACAAATCATTAACCGTTTTAGTAATTATTTTTGTGTCAGAGAGAGCATCTGCGGCAGCTGATCTATAAGCGTTTATTAATCCCCCTACACCTAGCAATTTACCTCCGAAATATCGGATAACTACTACTACTACATTTGTCAGATTATTTGATTTGATCTGCCCAAGAATAGGTTGACCGGCTGAATTTGCAGGTTCTCCGTCATCATTAGCACGGAATTTCTTTTTATCAACTCCCAACCGGTAAGCATAACAGTAATGACGGGCATCATGGTATTCTTTTCGTAAATTAGCAAGAATTACTTTTATCTCATCTTCTGTTGTTACAGGATAAGCCAGAGCAATAAATTTACTTCCTTTTTCCTTATACAATCCTTCCCCTTTGCTTTCAATAGTTAAATATGTATCTGGTATTATCATTATTATGCTCTGGTAAGAACAAATATCGTAATAATAGAAAGAACAATACCGGTCCAGTTAATGAGTGTTAATTTTTCTTTAAAAAGAATTATTGCCAGAAAGACTGACAACAGAACTATTCCGACACTGTTAAGTCCGAAAATAATTGAACTGTCAACAAAATTACTGTTTAAAGCATGAACAAGAAAATATAACGAACCATAGTTTGCAATACCCAGAAACATCCCACCTGTGACCATCTTAATATTGATAGCGCTTTGGTTTGGTGACTTTTTAAAAAGTCTGAAAATAATTCCGGTGATGGCTGAAATAGTAAATAGCATGGTTGAAAACGCAGGAAGATTCTGATCTCTTAAATATTCATGCTGTGAAAATTTCACAAGAGAATCAACCAGACCCATACCAATAAAAAGGATAAATGGAAGGAATAAGTATTTGCTGTTTTCAAAATAGATATTTTTTCTAATGGCAGTAAAAATCACAGCTATTACAGCTAAAGCCATTCCTGCAATTTTATAATTATTGATCTGTTCGTGATAATAGAGTATGCTGAAAAGCATCGGTACTATAACAGACATTTTACTTGCAACAGATGAAACAGAGATACCTGCTTTTTGAGTTGTTATTGCAATCATATAAAACATTACCACAAACAAAATCCCGATTAATACTGCAAAAGGAAACCATGATTGCACAAAAACATTTGTATTCCTTAACGAGTTGAAAGAAATTGTTAAACCAAGTAGCGCGGCAGTTAAATAGTTTATTATTATTGCATTGAAGTTGTTTATCTCAAACCGGCTAAAGTATTTAAAAAGAATAATTATTGCTGTTGAAGATATAATGCAAAGAAGCAGGTAAATCATAACTACACTATTGTGCAGTAAAAGTAAATATTATCAATCAGAAAGAAAGTTTATTTGTTGATTTGTTGAGGAGTTGAGTTGTAAAGCACTCTTTCTAAACTTATAAACTCCTCAAATTATAAACTTTTTAAATAATTTATATTGTTTCCGTTTCAACTATTTTTGCCAAAATGTCACCATATGGTACAAGCAAATACTTTTTACCTTCAAATTCAGTTTCAGTGCCGGAAAATTCTTTATAAAAAACTGTATCGCCTAAAGCAATTTCCACATTTTCAATATTACTTAGACCTGCAATTTTTGCAAATTTTGGTTTTTCTTTGGCCGAATCAGGAATTATTATTCCGCTGGCAGTTTTTTGTTCAGCGTCATTCTCTGTAATGTCTAATAAAACATTTTGATTAATAGGTTGTAACTCTTTCATTTTGAATATAATTTATTTATTATTTATAATTATTTAACCTGCAATTTCTAACAGACGGTTTATTCTGGTCTTGTCAAATCCAACAATAATCTCGCCATTTATATCAGTTTGGGGAACACCCTGCTGTCCCGTTCTTCTTACAAGATCTTCAGCCGCTGATGGATCCCTCGAAACATCTACATCACGAAAATGTATGCCATTCTTGCGAAGATGAGTTTTTAGTGTATTACACCAACTGCAGGAAGGTGTGGAGTAAACTGTTACACTTTTAGCAGGTTTCCCTTCCGAACCCTCATTTGAATATGAATAGAGGCTTTCAAAAATCGATTTGTAATAAGGTGACTCATTACATCCCTTAATAAGATTTTTAAATTCTCCTTTTTCAAAAGTAATTAAAGCTGGTACTGAGGTTATCAAGTATTTTGGATGAATATCCCTGACTTTTGCTACATCAGCTTTGAATATTTTAATATCGGGATTCTCTTTTGCCGCATTTTCAATATTCTTCATAGCACAAATACTAAGGTCTGAATTCTCTTTATAAAGCAGAAGGTATGCTCTGTCTAACCCTTCTATATTTCTAATTAATTCCTTAAGGGAATGTATATCAGTATATCTCATAGTTATTTTAGAAATTATTATCTAAATATGTAAAATTATCAATATGATTTGATGATCATCATATTTTATGCCAATATTAAGAAGTGGTAATTATTACATTTTCCCTGACGTTATTTCTATTTCTTCCTGTCAAAATGACCATATACCTCTTAC
>JAGGXD010000226.1 GCA_021163295.1 Bacteroidales bacterium | reverse complement strand
ATAAATTATTTTCACAGTTTTATTACAATTATTAACCCAAATAATAATGAATTACAAACCGGCAAGGATCTGACCGTCACAAATTCAAATTCTGTACAAAATTATTCTGAAATCCAAAGAAAAACCATCCGGTGTAATACCGATAAGAAAATATATGCAAAACGTGAAAGGGTTAATATAAACATTTCTTTACCTGAAAAGAATAAATTCTCGCCGGATGGATATTGCCTTACAGTCGTAAAAACAGATGCTCTTGACACTAACATGTACAGGATAAGATTTCCTGCTACTAAAAACACCGGCAACCCTGAGTTCATAAAATATTTTCCTGAAACCAAAGAATTATCCTTGTCCGGCAGAATTGTTACAGGCGCAAGTAAAACCCCTGTAGAATATGCAAGAATTCACCTGGCATTATTAGGAGATAAACCCGATTATTTTGGTTCTCTGATTACTAAAGCCGGAAGGTTCCGGTTTTTCTTACCTCATTATACAGGTGTTCAGGACCTGTTTATTACTGTTGAAACCAGCAAAAACCTTCCGGTTGAGATTCTAATAGATAATAACTTTTCAACTGAGTTTATGCAATTGCCTCAGCAACCTCTTATCTTATCATCGAAACAATCAGAGGTTATCCGTGAAATAATGTTCAACATGCAGGTTGAAAAAATATTCCGGCAAACTCATACAAATACTGAAGCTGTTGAGAAAGAAGACTCTGCTTCTTTAGATTTTTTTGGCAGCCCATTCATTACAATAAAAACTAAAGATTGGGTTAAACTCCCGACACTGGAAGAATTCTTTTTTGAATTAATTCCGACTGTAATTCTCAAGAAAAAAAAGGGCAAACGATATTTTATCCTTATTGGAGATCATTCCGATTTATCAGCATATAAACCGCTTATTCTCCTCGATCATGTTCCAATTACTGATGCTGAAATAATTTTGCCGATATCCCCTGAAAAAATTGATCATATTGACATAATCAATACTACATATATCAGGGGTTATTTACATTTCGGAGGCATTGTTAGTATTATTTCCCACGAAGGGGACATGGCAGGAATAGATATTCCCCGGAATTCGCGTCTGTTTAATTTTAAAACCCTCAAGCCTCAACAAAAAATAGAATTTCCTGATTATAGTACAAACATAAACAATAAGAGGAGTCCGGATTTTAGAAATTGTTTGTTTTGGATTCCTAATATTGAAATGGATAAAGATGAAAAAGCCGGGTTTAATTTCTACACATCTGATAATCAGGGCGAATATGTTATTGTAGTACGAGGGATTACTGCCGACGGTGAAATATTGGAAGGAGAGTGTAACTTTGTTGTAAAATAACTACCGATGCTAACCCGAAACTCATAATTTGATCACTGCAACTCCATAAATTCCAAGTTCTATGAAATCGCCCGTTTTACCTCCATTTAACAAGTCGGATTTATCTTTCGGTACTATCACTTTTTTCGGTTCTTCGGTATGATTAATAAGGAAAAGAAGTTTGTTCCCATTCCCCTGGCGTACTGATGCTTCAACCCCCTCCGGTAGTTCAATAAATTTATTAATATTTGCATCTTTTAGAAGTTGTTCGACCAGTTTATCATAAAACTGCTCTTCCTTCACTATTGTACCCACATACCATCCGCTTCCTTTTCCAAACCCGTGACGCGTAACTGCTGCAAAATTTTCCAGGTGCCATTGGTTATACCCGGCAACTTTTTCTGCATCTTTTGGTATTACCCAATCAACATACATGGTGGCAGTAAATTTGTCACTAAATAACCGGTCACTTATCAATTCATAACTAAAATCGGGAGTTATTGCTCCATATTCTTGTATTTCAATTCCCAGCATTGGAGAAAGCAATCCCGGAAGCGTTCTTTTGTGAACCAGGTTATATTCGTCCTTTACCCCGGTACGACAATCAGCAAGTAAAACACCACCGGTTTTTACATAATCATTCAATTTTCCCGCCAACTTATCCGGAAGCACTATCAGGTCAGGTGTCAGGACCAGTTTATATTTAGAGAAATCAGCTGTTGTGTTGACAATATCCACATTAATACCAGCCCTGAAAAAAGCATTATAATACCGGCTGACAGCATCTCTTACATTATTCCCCTCAAAACCGGATTGCCCCCATAACGACCAGATAGAATTGTAATCATACACAATAGCCACATCTGATTTTATAGTGGTTCCAACCAGGTATTTTTCAATACTCCGGTATTCTGAGGCAACCTGAGCAGCTTCCTTATATCTTCTTAACGGTTTGCCATCATGTCCAAGAAGTCCATGCCAGTATTGTTCCCTGCCGGCGGTACATGTGCGCCAGCGAAACCATATCTGGGCATCGGCACCATGAGCCAGTTGTTGGTACGAAATTTTCCGTATCTCTCCTGGCCTTGGATTGCGAAAGAAATTACCCCAACCACAAGCACCAGCTGTTTGTTCCATTATCCAGAAATTTTTCTCCTTTATACCTCTCATCAGGTCGGCAGCCATTGCAGCACCATAGGAAATGGTTGGTTTATTCCACACAGGATAGTTGTCCCAGCTCACAAAATCCAGGTCTTTTGCAAGATCATAATAGCTTACTTCCGGATGAAAACTCATTAAATTATGAGTTACAAAGTGATTATCCGGGCAAATTTCCCTGATAATTTTTACCTGTTCATGCTGAAACCTGACATTCAGCCAGGAATTAAACTGCCGCCAGTCATAACAAGCGCCGGGATTACCGGTGGGACTCCAGGAACCTTCACCGGTACAATCGGGTATCTGAATTTCGCCCCACGTTTGTACTTTATGTCCCCAGAAATGAGTACCCCAGGCTTCATTGAGCTTTTCCAGGGTTCCATGTTTTTCCCTGAGCCAATCCTGGAAATTTCCAAGGCATATATCACAATGGCACACCGGCCCTGCAAATTCATTATCCGTTTGCCATCCTATCACATTAGGAGTATTTGCAAAATGTTCAGCCATAGCTTTTGTGATTCTTTCCGAAAGCAACCGATAAGTACCACTTGAAAAACAGTTGTTCTTTCGTGCCCCCCATACAATTTTTTGTCCATTTTTTTTTGTAGCAAGGGTTTCCGGATATTTTCTGGCTGCCCAGGCAGGCATAACGGCAGTAGGTGTTCCCAGGATAGCTTTAATACCATATTTATCCGCCAACACAAGAAAATCATCCAGCCAGTCAAACTCAAATTTTCCTTCTGATGGTTCCATTAAAACCCATGCAAATTCAGCCAGTCTCACTACATTAAAACCCGCTTCTTTCATCAGTTTACAATCAGTTTCCCATCGTTCCCGGGGCCAATGTTCAGGATAATAATCAACACCTATATACATTTTCCCTTTGTCATTAAAAGCGAGAAGCGTTGATTTATTTTCAGGATTTTTCTGAGCTCTCACAGGAACAATTAATTGTCCGGAAAAGATTAAGACTATTATGGTCGTAATCAATATTTTTTTTGTTTTCATAGGTTCGGAATTTTAACTAACAGAAAATAAATTAATCAAAAACATAATTTTTCAATCTGAAAACTCGCAATAGTTACTTTTTATGGAACATATACCCTGGTGTTTTTCTATATTATTTAAAATATTCTAAACTTCAATATTTTTTTTAAATTTATATATTTATATTAAATTTCAATGATGTTATAACAAACAATTAATAAAGGGAGGCAAAAAATGACACTTAAGAAAAATATGAAGCGCCGTGAATTCCTGGGTTCTGCAGCCGCTGCGGCTGCATTTACCGTTGTTCCAAGACATGTGCTTGGCGGGCTTAATTATGTAGCTCCGAGCGATAAAATAACTATTGGTTACATTGGTTGTGGTACCCAGGGGTTAAGAGAAATGACCGGGTTGATCACTAATCCGGAAATACAAATAATTGCTGTCTGTGATCCTAACAGGAGCACTACAGATTATGTTGACTGGTCATTAAATGGAATTAGAAACGGCATACGAAAGGTTTTAGAAGAGCCTATGTGGGGTAAAGATCTTAAAGGTATTCCTGGAGGCCGGGAAATAGGACAGGAATTAATAGAAAAGTACTATGCGAAAAACAGGGATTCAGGAAGCTACAAGGGATGCTCTTCCTATGCTGATTTTCGGGAGCTTTTGGAAAAGGAAAAAGACCTGGATGCACTCAAAATAATGACACCTGACCACCTCCATGCAACCATCTCTATTGCAGCAATGAAAAAAGGCAAGCATGTTGTTATCCATAAGCCTATAGCTAACAGAGTATATGAAGCAAGATTAACTATCGAAACCGCTCGTAAGATGGGAGTTAGTACACACTTGTTAGCATGGAGTAAACGAAGTGGGTATGGTTTGATACGGGATTGGATTAAGGATGGTGCAATAGGTACTCTCAGGGAAATCCATAACTGGTCAAACAGACCGGTATGGCCACAATGGACAGCTAATCCTTCTGATACACCGCCAATCCCGAAAGGTTTTGATTGGGATCTATGGCTCGGTCCTGTGCCCAATCGTCCATATCATCCGAATTACACACATGCTGTATTCCGCGGTTGGTACGATTTTGGAGCTGGCAGTATTGCAGATATGGGTACTTATAGTCTTTGGCCACTATTCCGGACATTTGGTATGAATACTCCGCCGGTCAGTATTGAAGCAAACGGGACTACTACCTGTGAAATAACAAATCATGTGAGCAGGGAGCATAAAAATAATGTTGCTTTTCCATATTCCAGTGTTATTAAGTTTAAATTTCCGGCACAGGAGGAATTGCCACCAATTGATATATTTTGGTATGACGGAGGAATGAAACCTCCGTCACCAGAAGAGTTGGAAGTTGATAAAAAAGAGTTGCGAAGGGAAGGAATGATGTTTGTCGGCGATAGCGGAAAGATTCTTGCAGGTTTTCGGTGTGAGAGACCACAGATCATTCCAGAGAAAAAGATGCTTAAATATATGGGGGATCGAAAGGTTGCAAAAGACAGAGTTCAACGAGGAGATAGCGACTGGATTAATGCTTTCAAGAGCGGTACGCAGTCTCCGGGAAGTTTTTTAAATGCAGGAGCAGTTACGGAAACTATTCTCCTTGGTGCCGTTGCGTTACGAACCGGCAAAAAAATAATGTATGACGCAGAAAATATGAAAATCACAAACATACCGGATGCAAATAAATATCTGTATCGTGAATACCGTAAAGGATGGGAACTTTGATGAAAGAAGTTAACAGTTTATTTCTTAAAAAAATCTTAAAATAATGTAGGGATAAAAATTTAAATATAATAATGTGGCTGGTCAGGCGGGCCTGTTTTACTACCAAAAATAAACATAGAACAATACGATTACGCTCACGATAACAACGGAGTTAATAACATCCCACTTATTCCAGCCGGCACGTGTTTCTGCTCTCTGTTCAGGTGTTGAATAAGCATAGGTTAAGCCAACCAGTTTTTCTTTTAATGCCGGTTTTGTAAAATATGTAACTACCACTATCACAGTAAGACATAACGCAAAAAGATAAATTTCGTAATGAAGCCAGTTGGGTTCAAGAAATATTTTATAAATAAATCCATTAGGATTAATGCTCCCTTCGAAAATTTTCAGTGCCAATCTTGTCATTCCCAGTACAAATCCTGTCGCCAATCCGGTGAACCCGGCAGCTGGAGTTGTCCTTTTCCAGAATACACCCAGCAGGAAAACAGATGCGATTCCGGGTGCAAGAAGCGATTGAACATCCTGCAAATATTCATACAGGACCTTTCCTATGCTCTTCATAACAGGAATCCATAAAATACCAAGAATAACAATAACAATTGTTGCTATCCGTCCAACAAAAACCAGTCGTTTTTCGCTGGTATCAGGGCGAAATTTTTTGTAGAAATCAACTGTAAACAACATTGCCGAAGAATTGAAAAGTGAAGCAAGAGAGCTCATAAGTGCCGCCATCAATCCACCCACAACAAGCCCTTTCATGCCCATCGGCAAAAGCTCAGATACCAGTGTTGGAAAAGCTGCGTCAGAACTTGTCAGTTCAATAATGCCTTTCTGGTCCAGTGCATAAGCGATCATTCCGGGAATAAGGAAAATAAATACAGGAAGCAGCTTCAGGTAACCGCCAAAAATAGCACCTCTACGTGACTGTGTTTGATTCTTTCCGGAGAGAACTCTTTGAACAATATACTGATCTGTACACCAGTACCAGAAACCAATAATTGCCGATCCAAGTATCACACCGGTCCACGGAAATTCAGGATCTTTTGCCGACCGCATAAGACTCATCATACCATCACCATATCCATTCACATTACTGTCGCATATCATTTTCAGCTCCCCCCAGCCTCCCACTTTAATTAAACCGATTACAAGAATTGATATTGACCCGATCAGCAGAATTGGTGTTTGAAGCATAGAAGTATAAAGTACCGATTTCATGCCACCAATCACTGTATATATCCCTGTAATAATTACAAGTCCGATTGCCCCAATCCAGAAAAAATCAATGCCCATCCAGCTATCTATCCCGAATACCTGTTTAAATACAATACCTCCTGCATATACAGTAACAGCAACTTTTGTAAGCACATAGCTAACCAGTGATATTATTGAAAGAAATGAACGGGTGCCTGCATTATATCTTCTTTCAAGGAATTCAGGCATGGTAAAGACCATACTTCTTGCATAAAACGGAACAAAAACCCATCCCAGTACAAGAATCATCCATCCATGCATTTCCCAGTGAGCCATTGCCATACCGCTTGACGCACCGGCACCTGCCAGACCAACCAGGTGTTCCGATCCGATGTTTGACGCAAATATTGAAGCACCGATAGCCAGCCATGTAACATCACGACCGGCAAGAAAATAATCTGTCGATGTATCTTCTTTCATCCGGCTTACCCATATAATAATACCAATTAAAGCAAGTCCGAAAAGTCCAAGCACAGCCCAGTCAAGTAAATGAAATCCTTCCATGATAAGAGATATTTAGCTATTAATTAATTTTTGATATTATAACCTTCCTGCACATTAATGAATCTGCTCATTTTTAACAGAAAGATCAAATATAACCAAAAGAGCGAAAGAAAATGACACTGGGAATGTAATTTTATGATACGGGATATATTACTGCTATCAGGATGTTCGTTATTTTTTTTATAGCAAATGATTTCAATTTTTAAATAGGAAATTCAAATTTTGTATATTGCCTCGTCAAAATAATTAATAATGATATCACCGGATAATTATGAAAAATTTCGATTTTATACAGTCAATTTGTGATGAGAACAACAGGATATCACGCAAGGTAATAGATGAGTTTCTGATTTACTATGCTGCAAGCCGGGATAACCTTGAACACAAGATGCAAAAAGAGTTTAATTCCTATAAGCATGTAACCAGTGAATTAAAAAATGAATTTGTAAATATGTTTAAAGCTCAGTACCTGGCGCACAGTATTTTTAAAAAAGAGGGCAGCCTAAAAAAGCTGATAAAGCATGCCGAATTGCAGCGATTAACCAATGAAGAAATGGATTTCCTTATGAAACATGCAGAACACCCATGGAGATTCAGCTTTAGCGTGATTGCAGAAAATCCGTCCAAAGACTTTTATATCATGGAAGATATTGTTTCTTACGAAAATTATTTACTGTTCTCACCGGGTGTATCGGATATCTTAAGTGAACAGCCGGTACAACTCTGGTTCAACCTTATAGGGTATAATGGAGAATGCTGGCAGAGTTATGGACCAATTGGGGCTTACAACAGCTTTGACCCCGATGATATATTCTTCTTTGCAACTGAGTTAAATCCTGATAACGATGATGAAGAAAGTATTCTGGCAGACATAGAGAATAATCCTCTTCCCTATATGTTACTATTTACCGGTTCAAATTATCCCCTGACGTATTTTAAAAAAGATCAGCTTGTTCATGTTATTTCAGAATTTATTGTGGAAGATCTTGATACAAAAGCTCTCCGGGAAAGTTTTACATCGGAATATAATAGTGGAGTTTACCGGTTTACTTTGAAAGACTGGGGTGAACATCCTCATTTTTCCACTGCTTTCTTTGATGAAAAAGAAAAGAGGCTTGTTTTATCTGCCACGACCGATCGGGGTTTCGATGCCCTGGTGAAAGCTTTTCATAATTATGGTTATACTTATCCCAAAGAACCTTTCATCCGGACTCATCCCTCAATGATTGTAACAGCTGCCAGTATTATGAACAAGGAGATTGAACTTAATGAGTATGATAATCTATTTACCGTAGAACCTTCAGCACCGGATAAGGAATTTATTGACAAGCTTAATGTTTTTACCGGTCTGGTACTGCCGGATATAAATGCAGGACGCAAACCGGATATTGAAAAATATGCCGCAAAAGCAGGGATTGATATTGATACCGCCCGTGACCTTATCCGGACAATCCGGGATAAAACAGACGAGATGGGGCGGAGTTAAAGAGAACAAAGCATTTTTGGATTTGTTTAATGTTTAAAGTAAATTTACCAATCAATAAGCCTTACAAACAATATCACTTAGTATTTTTCTACTCATTATATAGACTCAATAATAAACAATAAATAAAATTGAAATATGAAACTGGAAAAAATTCTAGATAAAGCAAATTCGTTAGAGAAAAATTCCTTCATTAAGATAATTGATAATATTATCACTAATAATCCAAAAAAATCAAATGAAATTGAAAAGATATTAAGCGATACAGATAAAGGACTTAAAAAAGTTGACAATGTTTTAATTTCAAAAATCTTTAATCTTGTTGAAGATGAGTTTACTCAATTAATTCAGGCAGAATTTGTTAACACTTCTTCTCAGCTAGACATTTTATCCGACATTATTATAAGAGACGGGAACAATATAATGAAGTCAGATTGGTTTGCAAGACTTTATGAAAATGAATTAAAAAATATCAAAGACAAAATAAAAGAACTTCAAAAAGAATTAGAAACCGAAAAATCAGAAATTGTTGAACAACGAAAACATAATTACAAGATTTATAAATCTTGCTTACACACTGCTTTTTATAACGATATTGAAAACAATCGAGATGTTAAAATAACAAATGATGAACTTTCCATTTTACTTACTCTTTCACACGAGTTAGAACTATCTCAGGAAGAAGTAAAATTGATTAATTACATGATAATTCCTGTAAAAAAATGGAAATTGCCTTCTTAATTAATGACTTGAAAAATATTGGAGTTATTTTCTATTTTAAAAAAAACGGAATGATTTTCGTTGCTGATGAATTAGTAAGAATTCTGCGAAAAATTCGAAAAAAAGAAGTTGCTGATAAATTTTTCAGAAGAGTATTAAGACTATTGAAAGAATCGCAAATAAACTTGATTTGCAAAAAGCATAATATTGACAGAAAATTAATTTTTAGTGAAAAAATTAAGAAAATAATACATGAAGGTATTCCTTTTTCGGATGTACTTATAAACGGCATACATAGGAGTGGCACTACACTAACAGAAAAGAAAACGTTTCTAAATAAAATTTGTGATAAGGATTTAAACATTAAACCCAAACTAAAAGGAACAACGTTAGAGGATAAAGTATCCAATTTGATTAAACACTTTGAAACAATTGAAAAAGATGAAAAAGTTGGAATTTCCATTGATGGTTATGAAAAAATGCTAATCGAATTGGGTGAAATTTTGCCAAAATTAAATAATCAATTAAGAATCGAATTTGAACTACAAAATGAAAATATTCTTAGAAGCAATTATTTGCTTGACTTTAATATTAAACCAAGAGATATTCTTGAAATAATCCCAATAAAAGAATTAGAAAAATTTTGCAAAGTAAAAGAGATTAAAACAAGAGGAAATACTGTAAATAATATTTTAGATACTTACAAAGATTCGGAAAACCTTTATCTTGAGAATTATGAAAATATTGGATTTAGAAATCTAAATGTCCTCAAAGAAAATGGGATTAGAATTAAAGAAAGTGAATTAGGAATAAAATTTGAAAATATAACAAAAACAATTTTTAGAAAACTTGGCTTTAATATTGATGAGAAGCTTAAAAAGAACCTAAACACTAAAAAAGACAAAATTGATATTGT
>JAGGXD010000255.1 GCA_021163295.1 Bacteroidales bacterium | reverse complement strand
TTAGCCGGATCAATACCAGAACGCTGTGTATGACCTATATCCAGACATAATCCCATTCGTAAATCCATATTTTTAATTTTTTCATAAGCACTTTCAGCACTCGGATACCGCTTATCTCCCGGTCCGTGATTATGGATCGCCAGTTTGATATCATATGCTTTAACCTTCTTTTCGACCAGGGGTAGCAGGTTATGTTCAGGAACACCAATGATAACTTCCAGGCCTGCTGTTTTGGCATATTCAAAAGCACGATTTACTTCTTCTTCATCAGCCATATATATTACACCGGCACCATAAAGGTTCAAACCTGCTTTTTTTACTTTCAAAACAACCTCATTTATTTGAGATTCATCACTATCAAGAGGCAAATGCATGCTTTTAAGAGCAATATTTTTTAAACCCAGGCGAGAGCACATTTGCAAAGTCTCTTCAAGGCTAAACTCCCTTAAACTGTAAGAGGCCAGTCCCAGTTCAAATGGTAATTTGTTATCCCGATTCCATTCACTAATTTGTCCGGAAGCAATTTTCCCCGGTAGCATTGACCCTGCAATTCCGATTCCCGTGAGCTGTAAAAATTTTCTTCTTGATGGCTTTTTCATAATAGTATCCTTTAAGTTATGTTTTAAACTTCAAACCTCAAACCTCAAACATTCTTCACTTCCTCTCCTCTTCTCACCTTCTCCTTTTCTCCTTTTCTCCTTTACAGTCCCAAAAACTGTATCGCAATCCCGCTAAGAAGGATCATTGCACCTGCCACAAGATGGGTATAACGCTCAGCTTTACCAAGCGGTATAAGATTAATACCACGAAGACTTATCAATACAACAGCCAGCATTGTTGATATAGTGGTCAACGCGAAAACTAGCGCAACAAAGATAAGACCGGATATGTTGATCTCGGCAGCAGGGTACATTAAAATAGGTATTAATGGCTCACAGGGACCCAGAATAAAAATAATAAACAGGATCCAGGGAGTCATTTTAGGAATTTTCTTACTTCCGTGAACATGGGTGTGTCCGGCAACATGTTCATGAAAATGCTCATGTGACTCACCATCTTCATGCAGGTGAATATGGGTATGAGGCTTGTTAAGTACTGCCTGCCTGACACCCCATATAAAATAAGCCAGTCCAAAAGCAATGAACAACCAACCAACAAGTCCGCCCCTCCCTCCTTCCAGGTTTTCCAGCTTATGTATTCCCAGTCCGAAGGCAATACCAATAAAACCTAACACTATTGAACTTCCCACATGTCCCAGACCACAGACCAAAGTTATTAAACCGGTCTTCCTGTAACTCCATTTTCTCGATTTGGCTAAAACAATAAAAGGCAGATAATGGTCGGGGCCAAAAAGAGTATGGATAAAACCTATAGATGCCGCAGTTAAAGCCAGGATAGTTATTTCACTGTTCATAGTAACGATTCATTTATTAAATTGGTCAACTAACTTAAGTTGCTGGTTATTAGTTACTAGTCACTTGTTATAAGTTACTTGTTACTGGTTATAATCCAGGTGTACATGCGGAACCAGTACGAAGATAATAAAATACTGAAACGTAGAATATGAATTTATTCTGGAAAAATGAGACTGAAACATGGTTAGCATACTCCCGGGAGAATTTAGCTTCTGCTAAAGTGCTTTTAGAAAGTGATTTATTCAATCCATGTTTGCATAATGTTCAACGTGTTTAGAAAAAGCTCTGAAATCAATCCTTGTAGAAAAAGCACTTGGATTAAAAAGAACTCATTCGATAATGGAATTAAAGAATACTCTAAACAATTACGATATCGAAATAAATATTAGTGATGAAGAATGTGTTTTTCTGGAAGTTTATTACCAGATTATGAGCCAAATCAAGAATTGTGCTCGAAAAGTATCTCTATCGCAAAGAGAGTATTGGAACAAGCTGAGGAAATAGTCTTATAAGCTTGTTAACAAATCACTGCAAAACCACTTTATTCAAAATAAAAAACTCACAGGTTGCCTCGAAGTCACCCGGAGAGTATATTAGAATCTAAAACTATAACTTACCGAAGGTATTATCGGGAACAGTACTTTTTGTGTAAATGATCCTCCACTAACACTATACTAAATACCAGGGATTCAACCTGGAATATGCATTATAAAGATCAAACTTCCAGAAGGCTGTACCCCACCTCTTTTTCTTTTTTAACTGCAAACCCAAATCAAGCCTGTGATACAATGGAAACCGTACGTTATTCCTGCTTTCAAGCAAAGGGATTGGCTGTCTTGGAACAAATCTGTCGTAAATTGAAACCCACTTCCCGCTTTGCAATATCCAGTTACAGCTCAAACTAAGCTTCTCTTTTGATCTGTATCCAATTGTTATATTCAAATCATGCCTTTTATCATATTTAAAAGGGAATTTTTCTCCTTCGTTGATCTTTTCAAATTGAACATCCGTAAAAGACAATGTATATGCTAATAAACCAAATATCTTTTTACCTGTTACCTGAACAAAAATTTCCGCCCCTTTTGATGTACCCTCTCCATAAACAACATTATTCTCCCAATAGGGTTCAGTTATATAGGTTGCACCATCTTTATATGCAATAAGATTATACATTTTTTTATAGTACAATTCCAAACCTGACAAAAATATATTATTGTATTGGTATTTCACACCTGATTCGAATATGGACGATATCTCCGGTCCTGTGTTATATGTTGAAGGCACCCAAAGGTCTGAGGTTTGCATTACACTTGATGACGTTAAACGGTGGATACTTTGTGTTGTTAGTGCCCATGATCCGTTTATGCTCATTTTTTCATTTAGCGTGTATTTCATGCTAATACGTGGTTCGGGTATAAACCATTTCTTTCCGGATGCATGGATTAATGAGGCACGTATTCCACCCCGAATAAAAAACTTGTTATTAATTGTATAATTATCCTCAAAATACAAGGATGCTGTAAAGTTATTATAGGCATTACCTATAACACTATCATTCCTGTTCTGCAAAACTTCATCTACATAAAAGAATGTTCCGGCTACAGGTGTATAAATTCTGTTGATTGCAGAAATACCAAAATTAAAACGGTGTGCGGGAAATAAATTAATTTCATTATCAAATATTGCACCGACCTCTGAAATTTTACTTGATATCCCGTTAAATACTTCTGTTGTAACCGGAGGCACCGTTTCCTGTTCTTCAATAATCTGGTTATTTGAGTTATTTACATAATGCTGGTAATACAACCTTAAAGTAGTAAGTCTGTTATAGTTACCTGTGTTTGACCAGGAGATACCTGAAAGCAGATTAAACCAGTCAAGATTTATGTTTTGTGTTGTTATGGTTGAATAACCATTCTCTTCATATTCATTTTCGGTACTAAAACCCGCTTTATCCCGGTTGAAAAATACTAAAAAACCAATATGATTATTATTATCTATTTTTCTTTCAAAATCAAAAAGCATGTCACTAAAATTATAAACAGGAACATCCAGTTTAACCGGGTTCCATTTAAAATTCAACAGGGTAGAAAGCAGGCTCTGTTTACCGGTAAATGTAATACCGGTTAATGTATCGGGACAATACCGGAATCCTCCGCCAACAGACATAATCCCGGTATAAATACTTGTTAATAATGTGTCCTGGTAATTCCTTTTGGTATTTATATTTATTACAGAAGAAAGCCTGCCTCCGTATTTTGAAGGGAATCCTCCTTTTATTATTTCCACTTCATCAACAAAAAAGGGATCGAAAGCTGATTGAAATCCCATTAAATGATATGGTTGGAAAATTGGAAAACCGTTTAAATTAATCAGGTTATGTTCGTAAGAACCTCCCCTGACAATCAAACCCGAAGAGCCTTCATTGCCGGAATTAATACCTGGCAAATATTGAATCTTTTTTAAAACATCGGCATCTCCAAGAACAGCAGGGAGATAATCGAATTTTGAAGGTTGAATTTTTGTTATACCGGGCTCAGGTTCACGAATATATTCAGTTATCAGGCTGCCTTTAACAGTTACCTGTTTAATTCCTACGATTTTTTTGTAGGATAACACAATTGAAGTGTCGCTTTTCAGGTGAAATTCAAAACTTTGCTTTTTGTATCCTGAATAGCTGACGGTAAACTTTCGAACACCGGGTTTTAATGAAAAATAAAAATCTCCATCCTGTTTTGTCTTTTCAGTCAAATTCCCACATTTAACTGTTGCACCTCGAATTGGTTTTGAATCAGCAGCGTTAACAACTATGCCTTTTAAAATAACCTCCTGAGCAAATAAGCCGGATATTATGATTATCCAAAAAAAGATTATTAAAAAAGATTTATTTTTCATTAACAATAATTGTGTCAAAATCACATGAGGCAATAGCAAATATCCCTGTTTCGTTATTCACATTGCTGTAAAAATCAACAGGCTCGGCAAATGGGTCGTCTTTCGACCTGTTATATAACCACTCAGAAACAATATACTTGTAATGGTCTTCAGATAACGAATACAGCTTGATTATATAGTCATATGGGAATGCAATAATTTCTTTTACAGGCACAACAAGTTTTATCGTTTTTTCCTCTCCATTAAAATCTTTGTCATCAAAAACAATTTCATTTGCATGACCAGCCCTGGTTGAGTAATCAGGAGGAGGTGTTATATAGGACACAATATTATAAGGTGGATCGGGCCAGCCAAATGAAGCATATCCTATTTTAGCTTCATATATATCATAAAATATATGAATTCCACACTGATAAAAATTATTCACCGGCGGATCATCAAATGTTATACTGAATTCAATCATATGGGTATATTCAGTTGTCGGACCCATTGGATTTTGAGCTTCATATGAGCCGTAAACATCAAAATACCATTCAGGCATTTTACCTTCTATATGTTTCCATGTTAAAGATTTGATCTTTACAGAGACCGGCTTAATTGTTTCCGCTTCAATATCATCGTACCCGGGGTTGCTAACCTTAATTTGATACCGGTTGCCTTCTTTTAACATTTCATTATCGAAATTTGTAATTCCGTAGAAAGCGGTATCTATATATTTATGTCCGTACATTTTTGCATATTTTTCCTGTAATAAATTATTGTCCTCAAACAAACTGATTTTTACCGGTTCATTTATATTATAGTAGGGATAATGTCCCATTGTCTGAGCAAGGCTAATAATTACTTCCAGGCTATCTTCCGGATAGTTTTCCGCAAACAATGCCAATTCCGTTTTGGCTTCAGGTATTTCAAAAGGCACATCTTTTACACACGAAAAGGTGAAAAGCAGTATTATTAATATGATAACAGTTTTTCTTGTCATTTTTCAGATTGTTTCAAAATTTCAAACTGTATGTAACGGATGGCAGTATCGGGAATAAACCGACTTTGATTATCCTTGGACGAATGGGATCATATTCATATTTAAGATAAAAAGGATTGATCCTGTTGTAAGTGTTGTAAATTCCAAAGCTCCATGTTTGTTCACCCCATTTCTTTTTTTTGTGCCTGTTCAGGCTCAGATCCAGGCGATGATAAGACGGCATTCGAATATTATTCCTGTGTTCGAAATAGTCAATTCCAAAAAATTTCTCTGTCCAGAATGTCACGGCGTTCCCTGTACCATACACCCATGTAAGAGCCGCATCTGTTTTCCCGCTGAAACGGTGTATGATCACAAGGCTTATATCATGAGTTCGGTCATACCGGAAAGGGAAAACCTTTCCAAAACTGATATTTTCAAATTGCCGCTCGGAACGGGATAATGTATAACCCAGCCATCCGGTTGTTTTCCCTTTTGTTTTTTCAACGAGCAATTCTACTCCAAATGAACGGCCTTTGCCCTCCTCCACTAAATTCTCCCAATTATTCTCATTCATATAACTTGCACCTTCCTTGTATGCTAATAAGTTGTTCATGAGTTTATAATATCCTTCCAGGCTAACATTCACGGCCTCGTTTAAAGCAATAACTATGCCTATTGCATATTGTTCCGATGTTTGTGGTTTTATCCTGCTTGTTGTCGGCACCCATAAATCGGTGGTCAAACCTATCCTTGCGCTGGACAATAAATGAACATGCTGGCTCATTTTTGAATAGGCTACTTTCATCGACCATTTTGGGCTGACTAAAACCCTTGCAGAAATCCGGGGTTCCAATGATAAATACCATTGATCATCAACAAAAAAGCCCGAAAAACGTAAACCGATATTTGATTTTATCACATCCCCTATAGAAAAATCATCTTCAATATAAAGCCCTGTTTCCCTGGCAGATATTTGCTGCCGGTTAATACCGGTATTACCAATTATGATACTATCCTGGCTATAAACAGTAAACGCATTAACATCCGGGTCATAACCGTGCAGTATATAATTCATACCGAATTTTATAGCATGGTTTGAAGATGGTATGAAGTCGAAATCAATTCCAGCTGTTACATCCTTTATTGATGTTCGATAACCTTCAAAATATTTTGTTATTTCAACGGAATCAGTAACCAGGTCGGTTTTTATTTCAACCTGGTTATTGTTGGAAAAAGCCTTATATTTCTGATAGGAGATACCTCCATGCAAGAATAAATTTTTGCTGACAATATAATTTCCGTGCAAAGCCAGAATATCCGTATTCCATCCGTAATCACTTGTTTCTTTTCGTTTGTATGAATAATCATCGTCCGTATCGGCTTTAACTTCTTCATCTTCTTTTCCCTTGTCCCTGTTCGAGTAATAATTCAAAGAAATATTACTTTTTCCCGAGAGTTTATAACTTATTTTTCCCATGAGATCATGGAAAAAATAATCCGGTACCGCGTTGTCAAACTTTTCTACAGGCTTTTTTAAAACATCAATATATGATCTTCTGCCCGAAAATAAGAAAGATATTTTATCTTTAACCAGGGGGCCTTCCATCATTAATTTTGTTGAAATAAGACCTACTGAGCCATTGCCTTTCATTTCCCTGGTATTTCCCTCCTTTAATCTGATATCAACAACGGATGACAGCCGACCGCCATACCTGGCAGGAAATCCTCCTTTAATGATGGAAATATCTTTTATAACATCAGTATTAAACATTGAAACAAATCCGAACAAATGATTTGGATTATATACGGGCACGCCATCTATCAGTATAAGATTCTGATCAGGCCCACCTCCTCTTACATACAAAGCGCTGGATCCTTCAGTGCCCGACTGAATTCCGGGAAACAGTTGCATAGTCTTTAATGCATCAGTTTCACCTAAAAGAACCGGCAGTGTTTTAATGTTTTTAGCCGGCAATGTAACAAGACTCATTTGCGAACTTTTCAGTATCCTTTCAGCCTTGCTTCCAAATACGATTACTTCTTCAATTTCAAATGCAGGTTTCAGGGCAAAAATGATCATAGTATCTTTAGCAGGAGTCATTTCTTTTTGAAATGCTTCATATCCAACATAGCTGACTGTAAGGTTAATATTGCCAACCGGGAAGCTAAGGCTGAAAAAACCGTAAGTATTACTAACAGTTCCCTTTGAAGTATTGCTGTTATAAATGTTGGCATTGATCAGTCGTTCACCGGTTTGGCTGTCTTCTACAAAGCCGCTTATTGTAATATTTTGAGAAAACACCTCGATATAATTCAAACTAATTAATGAAAGCACGATCAAAATATATCTATACAATATTTTTATTTTCATTAGAGATTTAATTTATATCCGGCAATGGAAAAACAATTGAAGAATCAATTGAAAAACTTGCTCCGGCAAAGATACCCACTCCGTTTTGAATATTTGAATAAACCTGCACGGGTTCGGCAAATGGGTCATAATGGGGTTTCGGCCTCATATTAAGTGACTTTCCAAATAAATAATATTCCTTAGATATTGAATACAATTTAAAATATGTTTTCCCTTTTAATAAATTTTTGTCCAGCAAAATAACCAACTCATACTCTTCTCCATCGATCAGTTTATCGGAAAAACATACTTGTTCATAATTATATATTTCTTCAAACATAATGATAGCATCTTCATTATTTATTAAATATTCTACAATTTGATCGTAACTTACATAAGGTAATTGTTTTGTTCCGTTGTAAAACCAATTTCTGTTACCTGATGAATCTACCCGTGAATCTAAATAAGGCTTTTCAACCTGTAATGTATAGTAATTATGAACATCAGAAAAATCTTTAAATCGAATCCTGCATTCCAGCAAAGGTACAGGATGGTTATATGGACCAAGATGACCGAAATACCAATCGGGTAATTCCGCGATAACGGTCGAGGTATCTACCATTACAATATTTACAGACTCAGGAACTATGGTTTCTGCAAAAACAGTTTCAAAACCCGTGGCAGAAACATTTATGGTATATGTATTTCTTTCACTGCATTTAAAACCGGAAGTGGAAACAAATTTTAATCCGTAATAAAATGATCCTATATTTTTTAATGTTTCGATAAATGATTCATTTTCATATAAATCAACAACCACATTATCCAAATGAAATGTACTGGTTGTATCGAAAATATATTTACTATGTGAAACTTTTAAAGAAAGAATCTTATCGGTTGAGAACAATCCTTTAATTGCTATTTTTTCATCAACCGGAGGAAGCTCAACTTCAATACTTCGCTCACAGGAAATGTTGATTAGCATTATTATTAATATAATCCCGGTTTTTCTTGTCATTCTTCTGCAATTGAATGTTAAAAATCATTCAGTTCTAGCCGTAACCAGAACTGAATGATTAATTAAGAGTAGACTTATTATTACTTTATCATAATTTGCTTTGAAACTACAGAATCATTAGAAATTATTTTCAGTACATAATGTCCCTTTTGTAAACCACTTGTATTTATTTTAATAGTCTTCTCCCGGGTACTTCTGTTATAAACAACCTGCCCATAGATATTATACAAAGTATAAATAATATCCCCTGAATAATCATTTTTATCATTATTAGAACTATTCACTTTTTCCCCACTCAGGTTTATATTTTTTATTCTTTCTTCTTCATCTATAGTCACATTAAGTATGTCTTTAGCCGGGTTAGGAAAAATATCCACTTTCATAGATTTCATAGGTCCAAAACAATCCAAACAAATTACAAGATGCTGATCTGAAGCTTGTTGATATCCACTTGTAACATCAACTCTCAGATTCATAGCTTCAACATCCGGCATCATTGTGGTATAGTATGATTGTGTACCATATGGTCCTCCCCAACCCCATCCAAAATCAACATACCATTCATAACTGTAACTTCCGGTCCCCCCACTGGGATGAGCATACCAGGTGCCAGGTTGGCCCATATTCAGTTTTGTTGGTCCGGTGATGTAAACGTTTAATGGAGGATCTGGAGGATCACAAGGATCCGGTGCGGGATCTCCAACATTAACTGCTGCCCATGCATTCATGGTTGAAATGTATTCAGGAGAACATTCTCCATACAGGGTTTCCGCAACGTCAATTGTGCCTTCTCTTGCTGTAGGGTAGGTTGAACCTATACCAATGTTATCAACGAGATTAGTATAGGTAATTCTTGCTGCTTTATAAATACCTATTCCACTTACCGTTACTCCGTTTTGTGTACCACCGTTTGCAAGTAAATAAAACCATTTGTTTTGAACAGACAAATTAATATGCGCACCGATACTATTGTTGTAAGGGTACCAATTATTATCGTGATAAGAAATGGGATACTCTTGTAAATAGTCAAAATCAAAACCTGTAATATTGCAGCCATCATTGTAGATTTCCGTAGATATGTAAGCATCATAAAGATGTGGATTCTGTAATGACCTTTTCACTTCGTTTATTAGGTTTGTTCCCATAATCCAGTCATTATTTCCAAGTGTATAATATTCAATAACCTCCCCAAAAATATCAGAAAATGATTCCATTAAAGCACCACTTTCATAACCATAAGCACTTGAGGACAATCCTGCTGAAAACAGAGATACTCCATGTGTAAATTCATGACCAATAGCATCAAGCGATCCTTCATATCTATCATCATCAGAATATGTCCCTAATGCCTGTCCAATTTGAATATAATCACCACCACCTCCCGGGTTAAAACTTAGCGTATATTCATATTCAAAATTACTATAATTATTAACCACTCTGATTTCATAACCGGATGCTTCCCTTATACCATTGTTCCTTCCAAAATAATCCTTGAAAACTTTATAAGCATTTTGTGCTGCCCAATGTGATGTTGCTGCATGTTTATCATCGTCTATATTCCAGTAATTATTGTTATCATCAATTTTTGTCATATTCCAAAAATCCTTGGGTATACACCATGGATATCCATCTTTATATTGATGGTTTCTTGTATCAACATCGCTGGGTTTTGTACGATCTTCCAAAATAAAGTCCCAATTTGGGAATCCACGGTAATATGTATAAAATGATCTGGTTCCATTATATACCGTTACAACTGTTCCGGTAGCACGCAATACATTACTAAATTTATTTATTAGTTCACCTGTTTTCGCATTTATGTAAATATTGATATTATCATCAGGGGAAAGTGTCCTAACAAGGAATTTATATGCTAATTGATAATTCTCCGGGATGTATTCACTTTTACCGGGTATTCTGGTAATAACCAACTCACCTTTAGGAAACCAGGTAGCGCTACTGTCTTTTAAATCCACTTTTCTAAACTGTTCCCAATCCTGATCCTCCCATGCATATTTTTCAGCTCCAATAATTTCTAAAGCTAGTTTTAATGCTGTTTCTTCATCGATATTTGGTTTTATAGCAATATCTAAACTTTCTACAATACTACCGTGACATAGCCTGACAATCTCTTGTTCAGCATGTACAATATATTCCGTTCCTTCAACAGGAATACCTTTAAAGTATTGAGTATATCTGTAATGCAAATTTCCGGATTCATCTTTCGAAGATTTCCAAAGTCTCATTTCATCATCTTTCAATAAACCAAAAGCTGACGGGTATTTTGTAAAAACCTCATCAGGTTTTATATCAAGGTTTTTCTTAAAATATACCCAACCGTTTTTACTTATTCTTTCACTTAAATTTTGGATTTCCTGATTATCCGGCTGTAATACTCTGGGAATGTATTGTCCAAAACTCAGAAAATTAATTCCGAGAAATAATACTACAAGAAAAAAGTATTTTATAATTTTTTTCATAATGATAAGTGTTATGCCCAGCGTCAGACTGTGCAAAAACTATTTCAAAGTTATAAAATTAATAAAATTTGGCTTTAATATAAGCCCGTATAACACCTCTGTTTTTAAGGTTTTTAGAAATATTTCAGAAATATTTTG
>JAGGXD010000160.1 GCA_021163295.1 Bacteroidales bacterium | reverse complement strand
GAATTAATAATTTAGAATGTTTATAAATATACCAAATTCCGATATTCTATTATACAATACCGCTATTTATTTTTAGGAAACTGTTGTAAAATAGGATAAGAAGGATGAATCGCAGAGTCGCAAAGACACATAGAAAGCTTTGTGTCTTTGCGTCTTTGCAAGAAATATTATCAGAACTGGAAATAAATAAATGGCTGGATAACTGATGATTTTGCCTGAAAGATTATCAGTACAATAATTACGACAATCAATATTTTCAGGTAACCAGGCATTTTTATAAACCACCCGCGGTATGTTTCTTTGACACGTGATGGGAGCCAATGCAAAACAAAACCGGCGATAATAATACTAAAAATCAGGGCATATGAGGAGAGCATTTCGGGGACAAGTGATAATCTGAAGTTATATGTTATCTGATGAAGCATCTGATTTGCCCTGAACATATCCTCAGCCCTGAAGAAGATCCAGAGAAATGTCACAAAATGGAATGTTATAATAATTGAGATAAACCGCTGCAACCGGGAAGGCCTTTTACTGTGTGGAATTATTCTTTGCCAGATTTTATGCAAAACCAGTCCGATACCATGCAGTCCGCCCCAAATAACAAATCTCATGTTAGCGCCATGCCATAACCCTCCCAATAACATAACAACAAGAATATTCAAGTGCATCCTGATTTTCCCTTTGCGACTTCCTCCCAGCGGGATATACAGGTAATCCCTAAGCCAGGAGGATAATGAGATATGCCATCTTTTCCAAAAGCCGGAGATATTTGATGCCTTGTATGGAGAATTAAAGTTTACGGGCAACCTGAATCCCAGAAGCAGACCTACACCTATTGCAATGTCAGTATAGCCCGAAAAATCACAATAGATCTGAAGAGAATATCCATATATACCCATCAGGTTCTCAAACCCGGAATAAGCAGCGGGAGCATCAAATATACGGTCAACAAAATTTATTGATATATAATCGGAAATAAGCATTTTTTTTATCAGTCCGCTGAGGATAAGGAACACAGCATGACTCATCTCCTGGATAGTGAGCTTATATTTGCGGTATATCTGGGGAACAAATTCAGCAGCCCGTACAATAGGACCGGCAACAAGCTGGGGGAAAAATGAAACGTAAAAACCAAAATCAATGATATTCTTTACAGGTTTTAGTTTCCCCCGGTACACATCCATGGTATAACTAATTGTTTGAAATGTATAGAATGATATTCCAACCGGCAGGATAATGTTTGAGATATCAAAATGACTATCTGAAAGGTTGTTAGTCCAGACAGCCAATACATTTACAACCTGCCAATCTGTATGGAGAACAGAATTCAGAATATCTGTAAAAAAATAGGCGTACTTAAAATAGGCAAGCACACCAAGGTTAACCAGAAGACTGCAAAAAACATAAAGTTTTCTTAACCCGCCAGATCTTGATCGGTAAATTAAATTGCCCAGCGTATAATCTGTTACAGTTGATAGAATCAATAATGAAAAAAAGTATCCACCTGATTTATAGTAAAAGAACAGGCTTAGTACCAGGAGGTATGTGCTTCTCCAGATATTTGGCCGGTAAAGCACAGAATAGCCCAGTAGCAGCACGGCGAAAAAAATCCAGAACCTCATCTGGGTGAACAGAAGAGGCGCTTCAGCGGAATATTCAAACAGTTGCTTCAGGGTTTCCATTTAGTTTTTATTGATTTCTCATATTTTCTGAAATCAGACATCAATGATTTCAGAAACATTTCAGCCAATTTATTTGAACCGGTATATGTAAGATGGATAAAATCTTTCCTTGCCAGGGGCGGATCACCATTTGCCCAATCAGTCATGGAGCCTTCCCCTCCCATTGCCTCGTAACTATCCCAGAAAGCACAACCCGCTTTGAAAGCCGCATTCTTTTGTGCATCACGGATTTTTTCAAGATTCGGATAAGAGACTACCCGGGTTTCCTCTTTTCTTGCCATATCTGAAATACCCATTACAACTATACTAAGATCAGGTTTTATCTGCTTAAGCAATTTCAATTGCCTGTAAAATGCATGTTCATAATATGAATAACTCTCTACTATATTTGGAGCAACATTAACTCCGAATTGTAATAATACCAGGCTAACATTCAGATCGTGATACATTTTTTCCAACATAATACGATCAGTTTTGGTAAACTCCAGACCGGCACTGCCACGTAAAGGGATATTATCCATTGACACACCATAACTACCATCCAGTGCGATACCGTATAAATCAATACTTCCTGTGCTTTTAAATGTAATTTCCAACTGTTCAGGTGATTCAAGCCTGTAGCTTTTTAACATATAACCGGTAACTATTGTTTTAAGAGTATCAGTTTTCACCGGTATTCCGTTACTTTTAATTTCAAGACTTACCGGTACCTTGTTATTACCATACAGTATCGTGCAGAGATCATACGATTTTGCATGCACCGGACAAATGGATGAGTTGCGGACACTAAAACTGGCAGAATTTGAAAAACCTGAAAACTGAAGCATTACACCCAATTTGTTATTGCTTATTACAGAATCATTAACCTCTTTCCGGGTAAATAATCTCCAGTTTTTTGAACTTTTCATTTTCACTGATGCAGTTAGAGGCACTACCATACCCGGTAATAGTAATCCCGGACCCTTGCCTCCAAACTCATTCTGAAGGTATTCCCGTATTAATGAAGTTATCCTGTCGCCCTCGATCTGTGAATCACCGTAGTGTAATATCCTAGTTGACCCTTTATTATCACGTATTGTAATAAGCTCACTAAAAAAATGGTTAAGCACCGAATCCATACCAGGAGGATATTCAATTGACTGGAAAAGAGTTTTTTCATCTTTTCTCTTTTCTGTCTCAGGAAGCAGTTCATCAGCGCCAGTAACCAATATGCTACCCTGGTCAATTTGATTTGAATTCAAAGCTATGCTCGTATCGGGAGTAGTTTTATGTAAAAATCTTTCCTTCAGGAATGGAATAGCAGATGAATAATGCGGGATAAAGACAGAGGACTTATTATCCGGTAAAATATCTGTTTCATGATAGATATAGGATACAGCAAATAGCAAAGCGAAAACAACCAAAATAAACAAAAATACCCGTATAGGCTTCATACAGAGTTAATGTGTTTATGCTTATCACAATATGAGAAAATTTATGGAAAAAAGGAAATAAGTTGAGTGGTTGAGTAAGGAAGAAGAAGAGAAGAGGTGATGAGGTGATGAGGTGTTAGCTTTTCTTTTTGATTTTCAGTCGCTGCCCCGGATGGATCTTGTTTGCGTTGCTTAGTTTGTTAAGCTGGAGAATTTCTGATTGAGAAACACCGGGAAATTTATTAGCAATTTTCCAGATACTATCTCCATATCTCACTTTGTAGTAAATATAATCCTGATTATCAGGGACATTCTGAGCAACGATATTATTTGTTGTTTTTACACTTTTTCCAATGCTTCTTTGCTTTTCTGCAAAAGACATGGAGTTAATTTTCCTGTACATTTCAGCTTTTGAAGGCTGCACATAAACCACCAGTTTCTGGCCAACCCGTATCATATTCCTTATACCATTCCAGTAACGCAAATCTGATAATCCAACATGATACCATTCTGAAATATGACCCGGTGTATCACCTGATTTGACGGTATAATACAATTTTGTTCTGCCTGTAGGTATCTGGTGTACATACCGTGACCTGGTAGGATTAATAATTGTATTTGCAGGATTGAAATATATTGAATCTTTAAAAGCGAATATGGAATCCTGGAGTGAAATAAAATCTAATGTATGATTTACCGGTATTTTAAGAGAGAAACTCCTGCTTTTACCCGGGATAATATCTCTCTTGTATTGAGGATTCATGTCTCTAAGCAGTTTCACAGGAATCTGAAGAACCTCTGACACCTGTTTCAGGTGCAGATTATCATTGATCATTATAGTATCCGCAGCAAGAGGAAGACTTATTGACCGGGGTGAAAGATTATGCTCATCGTAGTAATTCATCGCGTATGTAGCTGCAATGTAAGCAGGTACATATCCACGTGTTTCACGAGGTAAATAGTAATACAAATCCCAATAGTTTCTTTTTCTTCCCGAACGGCGTATTGCTTTGTTCACATTACCCGGACCGCAATTATATGCAGCAATAACAAGAGTCCAGTCGTTATAAATATTATACAGATCGCGTAAATACCTGGCCGCAGCATGGGTTGATTTTACCGGGTCTCTCCTTTCATCAACTGTTGAATTTACAGTTAAACCGTAAGCCTTTGCTGTTCCAAACATAAACTGCCACATACCGGTTGCGCCAACCCTTGATACAGCCCTGGGATTAAGTGCAGATTCAATTACTGCAAGATACTTTAGTTCGGGAGGGAGTCCGTAGAAATCAAATATCTCTTCAAAAACCGGGAAATAATAATCAGCAAGTCCCAGCATTACCTCCAGCCGGTCTCTTCGTTTTTTAGTATAAACATGAATATAATTTCTTACAGTATTATTGTAAGTAAGTGGTAATAACGAAGGTATCCTGCTAAGTCTTTCAATATAAACCGAATCAGGATACTCAGGAATTATTGTGTCATTTCCCAGGGTCACAGGCAGCTTCATGCTATCAGGAGTAATTGCATCCCTCACATACCATAACTGCATAAGGCTATCAAGGTTCCTGTCAAAACCGGCATCCCATACCTCCTCATCTATAACAGTACTATCTCTCTGTCCGTACACTTCAAATGGCAATGCTAAAAAAGCCAATAATAATATATAAAGTAATATCCTCATTTTGTATTTTATTGTATTTGAATTGTAATGTTTAATGCTCTAAATTCGTTAATTCTATAACACTCTGAAATTTTATATCAACTGCCAATTGCCGACTGTGGACTGCCGACTCTCTTCCAAAACAGGCGTCAAAGATAACAAAAACATTAAAATGCAATACTAATCTGCAGTCCTAATGTATTCATACTTCTACCTGCGTACATTAACCGTGGTTCGATTTTCATAGACAGGTCATTTCCAATATCATAATCAAATAAATGTGCGTCAACAGTTGCGTCTACAATATTTAACAAGTACAATCCAACCAGACCGATATAAGACAGGTCACGATTCCTCCGGTAATAGTCCATATTATGTTCAAGCTGTTCTTTGAACCATTGCTCCTGCTTAGAATCGTAAGTATCAGGATAAAGAACCGGATCAAAATCAGCCGGGTTGAGATTTCCCCCAATAACCTTTAAATAGCTTTGAGTTTCAGGAATATCATCAGAAAAATCGAGGTAAGCATTCTTATACTTAGAAAAATTTGTCTGGTTAAACGTAACAGAATATCCAAGTACACCAAAACCTCCATATACAAGAGGCAATTTCCAGTACTTCTTATTATATATCTGTCCTAATCCGGGAAAAATTGCTGAATAGAGGGATGCTTTAACCGGGGAATGAGATTGAAGCATGGTTGAATCTGCAGGTAATATTTCTTCTTTCCCCTCTTTCGTCTGCGACAATACTCTATTTGTTCCTGAAAGGATTAGAAAAAGAAAAAGTATAGAGAATATTTTTATAAAAAATGTCTTTCGGTTCAATTTTATTCCTGTATTTGCTCAAAGTGTTCAATTGTGAGCAAATATATAGAAATTAACCCTTATGTTGATCTAATATCCCAATAATCCGCTCCATCTCTTCAGTGTTATCAAACGGGATAACGATCTTTCCTTTCCCTTCCTCATTTACTCTGAATTGAACCTTTGTTTCAAAAAATTTAGAAAGATGCTGAGAAAGCTCTTGAAACTCTTCATTTATTCTCTGCTTACGTTCATTTTTGGAAGTATCTTTGTTTGCATCTTTATTCATTTGGCGAACCAATTCCTCTGTTTTTCGTACAGAAAGTTCCTCATCAATAACCCTGTAAAAAACTTTAATCTGGGTTTTGGGGTCTTCTATATTAATAAGAGTACGGGCATGTCCCATCGACAATTTCTTCTCCCTGATACCCAATTGTATTTCGGCAGGCAATTTCAGTAAACGAAGATAATTAGAGATTGTTGATCTTTTTCTTCCAACCCTGTCACTCAGATTTTCCTGTGTAAGCTGACACTCTTCGATAAGCCTCTGATAACTGATCGCAATTTCAACTGAATCAAGATCTTCACGTTGAATATTTTCAACCAGGGCCAGTTCCAGCATCGCCTGGTCATCAGCAGTTCTAAAATAGGCAGGAATCTTTTTCAATCCGGCAATTATAGAAGCCCTGTAGCGTCTTTCGCCGGTAATAAGCTGGAATCTCCCATTAGCCAGCTTCCTGACGGTAATAGGTTGTATTATCCCAAGTTCCTTAATAGATGAAGCAAGCTCATTCAGTCCTTCCTCATCAAATTTTGATCTTGGCTGGTAAGGATTTGTTTCTATAAGATCAATATTGATCTCTGAAATTGAATCAATATTCTCATACTTTTCTCTGCCAGCATCATCAATTAATGCTCCTAAACCTCTTCCAAGTGCATTTTTTCTTGCCATATTAATATCTAATTAAATAAATAAATTTATTTTATTCAATTACTTTTTCAGAATTCTTAATTTTTGTTTTGTTATTTTTTTGCATGATTTCACGAGCAAGATTCAGGAAGTTAATGGAGCCTTTAGAATTTGCATCATACAAAATAGCAGGCTTCCCAAAACTTGGTGCTTCACTCAATTTAACATTCCTCTGGATAATAGTTTCGAAAACCATCTGCTGAAAATGCAATTTAACTTCATCCACAACCTGATTAGCAAGACGCAATCTGGAATCATACATTGTAAGAAGAAAACCTTCAATTTCAAGATCTTTATTTAACCTGGTTTGAATAATTTTGATTGTATTTAATAGCTTCCCCAAACCTTCAAGAGCAAAATATTCACATTGCACAGGAATTATAACCGAATCGGATGCAGAAAGAGCATTAACAGTAAGCAGTCCAAGAGAAGGTGAGCAATCAATTAAAATAAAATCATATTCATCAGGCAACTTATCGATAACCTTCCTTAACATTTTATCCCTATGGGGCATGTTTAACATTTCTATTTCAGCACCAACTAAATCAATATGTGATGGAATGATATCCAGGTTCACAATTTCAGTATTTAAAACAATATTTCCGGGATTCACATCATCAATAAGACACTCATAAATGCCTGTCTTTATCTTTTTGATGTCCAAACCGATACCTGATGTTGCATTTGCCTGTGGATCATTATCAATAATTAACACCCTATTCTCTAAGGTAGCCAGACTTGCAGCCAGGTTTATTGCGGTTGTTGTTTTCCCAACACCTCCTTTTTGATTCGCAATTGAAATAATTTTTGTCATATATTGATTATCAGTGTTATAATTATCCTTACTCAGTTCAAGAGGAAAAAAGTCAAATTTAAAGGTTTACTTGTCTATTTTTTTTTTTCTAAACCCGAATTTTGAACATTTTTCAACCAGTTATAAACAAATTATTAACAGTTGTGTTAAAAACATTTTTTATGCATTGATCTTCAAAAAATAACGGATACAATTATTTATTCGGCTCTGTCAGATAAAAAACATGTTCAATTTTGTAGAGTAAAGAATATTTTAGGTTAATTAGCATAGGAAAAAGAAGAAGTCTGAGGCTAAGACTAAGGCTAAGGTTAAGATAGGCAAGAGGTTATCAAAACATATCCTGCTGAACCTCAGCCTTAGCCTCAGCCTTTTTATTGGAAATTCCGATTTAATTAACTAAATCCTCTACCAAATGTCTGTATTCAATTTAAAAGAGAAATATCTTGTTATTGTAAATCCGAATGCCGGAAAATGTAAAGGAAAGAAAGACTGGGAGAAGATATCCGGTTTATTAAAAAAAGAAGGCTTTGTATTTGAGCCTGTTTTTACAAAGCAAAGGCACCATGCAGTAGAGCTTTCCCGCGAAAACATTGAAAAAGGTTATCGAAAAATAATTGTTGTAGGTGGTGACGGCACCATGAATGAAGTAGTGAATGGTGTTTTTGGACAGAAAAAAGTGCCTGTTTCGGAAATCATTCTTGGTATGATAACTGTTGGTACAGGAAATGACTGGGGAAGAATGTTTGATATCCCTGTAAATTATACCGAAGCAGTATCCACTATTAAAAAGGGCACTACTTTTATGCAGGATGCCGGATTAGTTAAATATTATACCGGTGAAAAAAGAGAATCCAGGTATTTCATAAACATTGCCGGGTTAGGATTTGATGCCCTGGTTGTAGAAAAAACAAACCGGCAAAAGGATAGAGGAAGGAAAGGGGTATTACTATATTTCTGGAATATTCTCGCTAACCTGATTTATTATAAATTTACTATTACTGAAATAACTGTTGACGGACAACATGTAAAAAACGAAACATTTACAATTAGTATCGGAATTGGTAAATATACAGGAGGAGGGATGATGCAAACACCAAATGCTATTCCGGATGACGGGTTATTTGATCTGACTGTAATAAAAAAGATGCGCAAAGGGGAAATAATCCGCAGCCTTAAGAGACTATATGACGGCACTATTCTTGATCACCCGAAAGTGGAATCGTACACCGCGAAAAAAATCACTATTAATTCAGAACCGGAAATCCACCTTGAAGTGGACGGAGAATCACTGGGGCACTCACCTATTGAATTTGATATTGTTCCAAGGAGCGTTCAGATCATAACCGGTCATAAGATATAGTAAAAAGCAAGGAGTAGGGAGTAAGAAGTTATTGAAACTGCACCAGTTCGATATGAAATAATTTAGACCACATTTTGCCCGTCACAAAAAGTCTGTTATTTATTTCATCGTAAGCAATACCATTAAGCACTTCTGTTTCAGGACTATAATCATTTTTTGGCAATAACCCTCCAAGATTAATCCAGGCAAGAACTTTACCTGTCTCAGGATCAATCCTTACAATCTTATCAGTCAGGTACACATTAGCCCAGATCTCCCCGTTTATATATTCCAGTTCATTCAGATTTCTAACCTCCCCTTCATGGTCATACACTTCAATCCGTGCCTGTTCAGTAAAATAATCCGGTTCAAGAAAGTATATCTTCTCCGAACCGTCACTCATTATCAATTGTTTACCATCAGTAGTTAATCCCCAGCCTTGTGTTGGATAATTTATTCTCTTGATAAGTTTAAAGGTAGCAAGGTCATATACAAATCCAACCCGGGACGTCCATGTAAGCTGAAATATCTTATCTTTAAAAACACAAATACCTTCACCAAACAGTTCTGAAGAAAGACTAAGTGTTTCAATGATCTCACCGGTTTTAAGTTTTATTTTTCTAAGGGATGATCTCCCCCGCTTTCCGGTACCTTCATACAGCCATTCATTATGGTAAACTAATCCTTGGGTATATGCACCGGGATCATGTGGAAATACATTCTTTATCCTGTATCCGTAGTTATCAGGAATTATATCCGATTTAAACCTGAGTATTAGCGATCTTTTTTCATTTGTACCATCGTTGAAATAGAAGTGCAAGTTAAAAGAATTCTGTCCTACATTAACTCCCTCTGCCACCCACGAAAAACCTGTATTTTCCCCGTATGATACTCCAATCTTCCTGCCTCCGGTAAAATAAATTACCGAATCAATAATTTCTTCTGCTTCTTTAAGCCTGTAGTTGAAATCTATCTTTTCTCCCGGAGCAAACATTTTATTGTTTTCCGGGCTGATAATTGTAATATTTTTCTTTGATTTCCGCTTCAATTCCCTGTTGCTTTTTACACTCTCAGATTCCTGACCGGCGGGAGAACCATTGCCTGCACACCCTGCACCAAGTATTCCCATGATCATAAACCACAATATAAAGGAGATAAGGGTGCTTTTACTAAACAATCTTTTTAGCCATGATATTCCTTTTCTGTCTCCTGGCATTTTTTTCCCTTGTGGTATCCGAATGTTCTCATCAGGATTGAGCATCTGCCATATTGCACTCCACCCAGGAAAACCGCCAACATTTCTGTCATCAATATAAATATCGGCTTCAATTTTCAGTACAAAACCATCATCAATCACCTCTTCGGGATAATTCTTATTTACAGCATAAAACTCCACACCTTTGCTTCTGCAAAATTCAACGGCTTCCTCCAGTATTTCACCTGAACGAACCGTCCATAAAATAAGCTTAAAACCTTTTTTTTGCATCTCCCGCAGAGTTTCAAACGCAAAAAGCTTTTCCTTTCCGATTTCCGGATACTGATGTTCAACTAAAGTACCATCAAAATCTACAGCAATTTTAATATTTGTAACATCCTCAGACATACGAATACTTTTTTATCAGGAAATAAAAATACTCAACTTACATTGAATTAAAAAGAAATTCAGGAATTCGTGAAAAAAAAGCTCTGTTTATGGAATATATCCTACTTTTGAGCACATAATTTAACTCCACCTAAATATTTTTTTTTATATGGAAAGCAAGAAATCAATAGTGAAACATATTCCCAATCTTATCACATCATTAAATTTAGTCTGTGGATTACTAAGTATTATAATGATGATAGAAGGAAAAATAATTCCTGCTTTTTACCTCATTCTACTGGCGGCTGTTTTTGATTTTCTTGACGGTTTTTCTGCCCGCATCCTTAATGCTTATTCCGATTTAGGGAAACAACTTGATTCACTTGCAGATATGGTTAGTTTCGGGATTGCTCCCGCCCTACTGATGTATTACTATATAAAATATTCTTTCCTCCTCCACCAGTCAGGATTCGCTATTGAGACAACCGCCTGGCACGAAATAATAATTTTATATTCAGTAATCCTTATTGCAGTAGCATCAGGATTCAGACTTGCTAAGTTTAATACTGACCCCAACCAGAGCTTTACTTTCTCGGGGTTACCCACTCCTGCAAGTGCCATTTTAATTGCCTCAGCAGGTCTTGTCCTCTTTTCTCCTGATTTTCCTGAGAGTTATAGGCAATTTATTCTAAATCCTTATTTGCTATTCGTTTCAACCCTGGTACTATCATTTCTGTTGGTTTCCAAAATACCTATGTTCTCACTAAAATTCAAAGACTATAAGTTTGGGAATAATATAACCAGGTATGTTTTCTTGCTAATTTCTGTTGCCTTACTGATTATATTCAAAGTTATTGCAATACCGATGATTATTATCGTGTATATTATTATTTCTGTTACTGTGTGGATTTGGGGAACTATGAAGTAGTGAGACAGTGTTACAGCTTTACCTGCTTTTTTATCTTTCCGGCTTTCATTGACTCATATTCAATTACAAGATTACCCTTACCGGAAACAAGAAACTGGTACTCCACTTTACCAAAACCCGGAACCTGACAAAACTGAACTTCAGGTTTATACTCTTTATAATTTACTTTATCGCGATAATTATCTGTCAATTGTCCACCACTGATAATTTTTATCCCCTGACCCGAAAGCTTTAGAATATCTTTTGGATATGCCTTTTTCTGAACGCTATGGTATGAAATGGATGGCATTGCTTTATCATTTACCAGCCTGATGCGCACCCTGGACAGGTTTTTATCTATTTTTTTCACTTCAAACACTTCCATTTCAACTTCCGGAGTTTGTTCTGCAGAAAAGATCACTGCTGAAGCATTTCTATGTACCAGGTCCTGAAGCATAAACGGATGAGGCAGCCGTGAGCTCATTTTCACCCAACCTCCGATCTCTATCTTTCCATAAGTCGGATGATCATATTCTTTCCATTCCTTATACAGTTCACCCATTGCCACATGATCATTATATTTCAATTTCTCCCGGTTTCTCTCATTACTGCTACCTCTAAACATATCATCTTCTTCTTCAGTTTTTTGCTCCGGATCACGATATGTTTCAGTAGAAGACATAAATAACTCACCGACAAAAGTATAAGCACCAATTATATTATCCAGAAAATCGCCAAAATCACCATAAGTTGAATAGAGATCTTTCCAGGATATCAGGTATCTGTATCCGGGTACTATTTTTTCATTATTTTTCCCAAGATAATCCATCACTTCAATATCCTTTGGATGAAACTTACCCTGACTTTTTGTACTTGGCCCTCTCAGGAACATTCCACCACTATTATGAAATGCATACCCAATTATTATATTTGGTTTTTGCATAATAAAATCTGCAATTCCTTTCAACCCAACACCCGACAGGGGATAATCGCCGGCACCTCCCTGAACATATTGAGGAGCCCAGTTAAAACCCCAGTTCCGGTTAGGATCAACATAACCTTCAGAATCTTCATTAACCCTGCCATCTCCGTCATTATCAATCCCTTCCTGTCCCAGTCTTGTCCATTCCCCTTTTTCGCCGGGCTTAACCCGTATCATGAGTCTTGGATCTTCAGGATCTGTCTTATATTTTCCAAACGGATCTTTTTTTCTCATACGGCATATATTCCCGTCCCCATCAAGATCGTCCGGAAAATCTTCGTCAAATAACCCGTCACGGTCATCATCTTTGGGTCTGCGAAGACCCCGGTTACTACTTGATGTATTGGCATCAGTAAAGAAATGACACCTTCCATCCACATTAACTACCGGGATAACATAATAAGCATTCTTATCAACCAGTTTAGTGATTTTTTCATTATTCCCATATTTTGTCAGCAGGGTATTCAGGAAATAGAGGCATACTTCAGAAGCCTGTATTTCATTACCATGAATATTACCATCAACATAAACCCCGGGTTTACTAAGTTCCTCACCCGTTTTAGGATTATTTATTGTTAAAGCATATATTTCGCGGTTTTCTTCACTTTTCCCTACAACCTCCAGTTTTGTAAGATCAGGATATGCTTTATGCAAAACTTTCAATGCCTGCACAACCTGGTCATAAGTATAATAATGATCAAAACGGAGAGGTACTTTAATATCATCTGACTGGCTATATCCATTAACAGATAGTAATAAAACGACAGTTAGAATAGCTATATTTTTCAGTAACTTTTTCATTTTCCACCTCCAATTTTTATTTGTTTCATATCACCACGTGCATTTACGGCTTTTAATTCAATATTTATTACATTACCCTTTTCAGATTTAATCAGCCAGGTAAATTTTTTATTTTTCAATCCCGGCAAATCGCTAATTGTTGTCCTGTTCTTCCCCGACAGCAGTTCAAAATCTCTCCCCGAAAGAATGATCAAAACAGGCGGTGGCCGTTGATTTCTTTTACCTATTGCAGTTGGGATAGGAATGAACGACTTGTTTTCCACCCAGACTTTTAGTTCATAAACTCCTGCACCCTGTAGTTTCAATTCAGTTTTTAATATCTTCAGATCAGGCAATTTTTTAACAATTTCAAATATCCATGGAACCTGTAAACTCAAAAGAGAATCGATCATTGTAGCAGGGGGTGTATTATCGGTAAAAGGTACCGGTCCTCCTATTTCAACTTCTCCAAGTGTTGGATGGTTATACGAACTCCAATTAACATATCCCTTTCCATTAATAACACTATCACTAAAAGTGACCAGCGCTTTCATTTTAGGATCAGGTTTCCCTGCTTCCGGTTTCTTATCATCCTTCATCTTATCTGCCATTTCTGCAATTTTCGCCGGTGTCATTCTTCCCCCTTTTACCATATTTATCACCATATCAACCTGAAATTGCTTTGGTGCCCCCACTCCTTTAAGATAAGCTTCTATCTTGTCTTTCTCAAGAGCAAGAAATTCTTCATCAGACATTTTTTTAAGTTGGTCGGAGGTTAATCCGTTTTTCTTTTCCTTTTTCTCTTTTACTTTTGGTAATGTCCAAAAATCCATAGTAAATGTCGGTAATCCCAAATGGTAGTACGACCAAAGTTCAAACGATCCGTTTTTTGCCGGTTCAGGATCAAGCCGGTCAATTTCAGCTCCTTTTTCCTTAAGGTATTTCTTATATTTCTCCGAGAAGTCCTTATAAAAAACCAGGTCCTCCTTCATAGGATTAACCACTGCTCCCAATCCGAGAAATCCGGCAACAACACTTTCAGTAACCTCAAATCCTTCAGGGACTATTGGCTTAACCATCTCGATAATCTCACTCATCGAATATGATTTATCCGGATCAGCATCAAACATTTCAGCAAATCTTTCCGGAATTTTTATCTTATTTAAATCAACAGATCCTTTTCTTCCACCTTTTGGAGGCACAAGACAGAAATTAGTTGAACCGAGAGTAAACGTCATTGCAATTTCCGGATGATCAGAAATAAATTTCATCAATTTATACGATTCATCAACTGATCCTGGCCATAATCCGCCTGTAGGTGTAAAAGCTTTGAATAAATGTGGAAAGTTAATACCAACATTAACACCTCCCGGTCCGTCTTCATAGAATTTCCCATCTCTGTCATCATCAATCCCTTCGTCATACAATTTATAAATTCCTTTCTCCCCTTTTGAATAATCGGCTTTTCGCATTAAGCGGGTATCACTTTCTACAGGTACCCAGATACCTTCCGGATCCTTCACCCTCATACGGGTTATCCACCCATCCCCATTCAGGTCATTCCACCCATCTTCATCTGTCAATTCATCCAGGTCATCGTTATGCTGTAAGTCATTCCTTGCATCCTTCACAAGTGGGCGTTTAAAATAATGCATGGCAGCATCGGGATTTCCGCATGGCATTATGTACCATGTCAGACCATCATAGTGTGATTTATCGGATAAAATAAGATCTGCCAGATATACCGCTGCCTCGCTGGAAATGGGAACTATTCCTTCCATATTTCCTGCAACAAAAACAGCAGGCCACTTTTTATCAACTGAATTTACTTCATTACCAATTTCCAGAATAACCAGTTTTCTTTTCCCGGGCGATAATGCTAAATCATGCATCCTGGCTACCTGTCCATATTGTTTTGCCAGTCTGACCAGTGATGCATTGATCTCATCCGGCTGGTGATACTTACTATAATTTAAAGTAGTTTGCTGCCCCGGTGATATACCTGAAGCAAACAACCATAATAGGGTGAAAAACAAGGTTGTTTTCGAATAACTTAATCTGTTCATTTTCATTTTACAATATTTATCGGGTTATAACTTTTTCTCTTCTCACCTTTTTATGCTGAGCGTAGCCGAAGCATAGTTCACTTTTAACTTCTTCTTAATCAATATGCTCAGTCAATTTCTTAACCAGTTTATACTGGTGAAAAAATTCCTTTCCAAAAACTCTGATAACAGTATATGTTGGAATTGCAATTATCATAGCAAAAGGTCCGAATAAAGTTGCAGTAATTAAAATTACCAGGAAAACTTCAAGGGGATGGGCTTTTACTGATTTGCCAAAAATCAAAGGCTGGAACAACACATTATCAACAACCTGGACGATAATAAAAACCAACATCATATACCCCATCAATGGTAAAAGATCAGAATAAAAATTAAGGCTCAGGTTAGGAGCTACTCCAAGGAGTAAACCAAGGACTTCACCAATAAGCGGACCAATATAAGGGATAACATTAAATATTCCCACAACTAATCCGATAAGTAAAGCACGTTCGAATTTCAATCCAACTATTGACAATCCAATGGTTACCAGAATAATGATCCCGGTTACCTGGCAAACAATACCTATAAAATACCGGGTCAGCAACCTCTTAACAGAAGTGAGAGCATGATGTGTTTGATCCTCATATTCAGTCGGCACAAACATCATTATCCCGTTTATCAACAGACTTTTATCTTTTAAAAAGAAAAATGTAATGAATGTTATTGCAAATGCAGCAATAAAAAGGTTCCCGATTAATCCTGCGGTGGAACTCAGGAAATCTGAGATCACTGAAAAGTTTAATACTGAAACAAGTTTATTTGTAAAATATTCCTGTAGTGAAAGAGCTTCGGCATTTTTTACATTAAGTTCCTTGTATGCCTCTTCAATTTTTCGAAATGGATCCTGAAGCTTTTCGAAAAGCGGTTGCAGGTCAATTTTTGAAAATTCAGCAGCCTGGCCAATTATTAATGGAATAAATACTCTGAAAAAAGTATAGATCACCAACCACAGAATAAAGACAGTTATTATTGCAGACAGGGCTTGAGGAAGAGTGAAATTCTTAATCCTGATCTTCCCCAGAAAATTTATCAATGGACGACCGATCAGTGATAACACTGCTGCTATAAGGATATATGCAACAATGCTCCGCAGGTACCATATCGCAAAAATAACAACGATAATTCCGATACCAAATAACAGATATTTTAAAACACGGTTCATGTATATAATAATTCCCGAAAGTAAATCAATTTTGCCCGCTAAAGATAGTGTTTTTTAGACTTCGGCAAATTCGGCAATAACAGATTTTTTTCCTTTCACTCTCTGCCCAATGTCAACATTGATTTTTGTACCAATTGGAAGGAACAGGTCAACCCGTGAACCAAACTTAATGAACCCCAGTTCATCACCCTGTTTCACATTGTCGCCAGGTTTTGGATATGTAACAATTCTGCGTGCAAGAGCTCCTGCTATTTGACGAACCAATATCCCGATGCCATTCTCATTTTCAATAACTACTGAAGACATTTCGTTTAATTGCGATGATTTAGGAAGAAAGGCAATCAGGTTTTTTCCCGGATGATATTTCATATACTTTATTCTTCCACTAATAGGGAAACTATTCATATGAATATCAAAAATTGTCATGAAAACAGAAACCTGTATCCTTTTCTCATTAAAAAATTCATCCTCCTCAACCTCTTCAATAGCTACAATATTCCCATCAGCAGAAGCATAAATCAATTTTTCGTTTATCTCAACTGATCGGTTTGGATTCCTGAAAAACATTAAAATAAACAAGTATAGTCCTATACAACTAAAAAGAATAATTCTTCTGCCCAATACAGATGATATCAGAAAAGTATTAGCCCCCAGAACAAACAGTATCATCACAATTAACAAGAGAATAAGAGTTTTATATCCTTCCTTATGTATTGTCATAAAAAAAATTTGCCCAAAATTAATTAAAAATCAAGTAATAAACTGAATATATGCAAAAACAACAGGTAAGGATAGAAAAACTCCATCAAACCGGTCAAGCAAACCACCATGTCCCGGTAAAATATTCCCTGAATCTTTAACCCCGACACTGCGCTTGAACATGGACTCAACCAAATCTCCAAAAGTTCCAATAGTTGTAACAATTAAAGCAATTATAAGCCAGTCTAACATTCTCAAATCAATAAATATTTTTGAAATAATAATTGATATAATAAAGGCAAAAAATATACCTCCGAATAATCCCTCCCAGGATTTTCTTGGAGAAATCCTTTTAAACAATTTATGCTTTCCAAAAGGAATCCCTATAACATATGCACCGGTATCATAGGCCCATATAAGAAAAAAGAAGCCAAGAAGAATGTGCGAAGAATAAATAATTTTCCTTTCAGGTTGAAAAATATAATTCACAATATCAACAGTTTCCTCTCCGGTTTGCAATCCAAAAAGTTCCCCTGCAGGACTAAGTACCAGGTAATTAATCATTGACAAAGGGATTGCCACATAAATAATACCAAGTAACGTATATGCAATGTTTGTAAAAGGGCGATTGTTATTAAGAAATAATTCATTAATAAAAACCAATACCACTAATGGAATAAAAACGTAAAAGTATTTCTGATTAATAAACCCTACTGCAAAAAGGAAATTCACAATAAAAAACACCACTCCAATCAATACACCAAAATATTTCTGAGGCCGTGCCTTTGTATGTCTTGCCATCCTGTAGAATTCCAGCATGGAGACAATAATAATAATTAAAAATAGCAGGAAAAATGAAAGAGCATTTAGCAAAATGCCGCCCACCAGTATAATGATAATAAAAATCCCGGTTATGGAACGTTGAATAAAATTGCTCAATTTTATAACTTTTGTAAAATTTGTTTTGCTTTAATCAGGTTATCCCTGTTAACATATACCTCAATGTCGCCAAATGAATTATAAATAGAATCTTTTTTATTAATTATTACTGATTCAATATCATTATCAGACAGAACAGACCTGGCAATTTCAGCTAAATACTCCTGCTTTGATTCATAAGCTATTACCCAATCCTTTTCCATAAGATAACCTCTTTTATTTACCAGGTTCTTCCTTTTTTGGAGGTTTCTTTTTAGTCATACCGGAAGAAGGTTTTTTCCCTGAAGATTTCGAATCACTTTTCATTAACATGGCTTGTGTTTCTTTAGTAATATTACCCCTCTTTTTTCCAAATATTTTTTCCACATCCTCGCTAAAGATCACTTCTCTTTCCAACAACAAATCAGCTAATTGTGTTAATCCTTTTTTATTTTTCTTCAGAACATCCCTGGCCCTGTTATATGACTCATCTATAAGGCGTTTTACTTCTTCGTCTATTATTTCAGCTGTTTTTTCGCTATATGGCTTATTAAAAGAATACTCATTCTGGCCGGATGAATCATAGAAGCTAAGATTACCAACCTTGTCACTCATCCCGAAGTAACTAACCATAGCATAGGCTTGTTTTGTAATTTTTTCAAGGTCATTAAGCGCTCCTGTCGATATTTTCCCGAAGATCATTTCTTCCGAGGCTCTGCCACCCAGTGCGGCTGCCATCTCATCAAGTAATTGTTCGGTTGTTGTAATTTGTCGTTCTTCGGGCAGGTACCATGCAGCACCCAGTGCTTTCCCCCGGGGTATTATTGTTACTTTAAGCAATGGATTAGCATGCTCAAGCAGCCAGCTTACTGTAGCATGACCGGCTTCGTGAAAAGCAATAGTTTTTTTCTCAAGTACAGATATAATTTTATTTTTTCTTTCAAGACCACCTACAATACGGTCAACAGCATCGTGAAAATCCTGTTTATCAACTTTCTTTTTATTTTGCCGGGCAGCAATTAAAGCAGCTTCATTACATACATTAGCAATATCCGCACCTGAAAAGCCAGGAGTTTGTTTAGCTAAAAAGTCAACTTCAACATCTTTGTGAAGTTTCAGAGGCTTTAAATGAACCTCAAATATTTGCCCTCTCTCAATTAAATCGGGCAAATCAACATGTATTTGCCTGTCAAATCTTCCTGCACGCAGCAAAGCACGATCAAGCACATCAGCACGGTTTGTAGCTGCAAGAATTATTACGCCAATATTGGTACCAAAGCCATCCATTTCAGTAAGTAACTGGTTTAAAGTATTTTCCCTTTCGTCATTACCTCCAAAGCCGGTATTTCTTCCTCTTGCACGTCCAACAGCATCAATCTCATCAATAAAAACGATACAGGGTGCTTTCTCTTTGGCTTGCTTAAACAGGTCGCGTACACGTGATGCACCAACACCAACAAACATTTCGACAAAATCAGATCCTGAAATAGAAAAGAACGGCACATTTGCTTCACCTGCCACTGCCTTCGCAAGCAAGGTTTTTCCTGTACCGGGAAGACCAATTAACAATGCACCTTTCGGGATTTTACCTCCAAGGTCAGTATATTTTTTCGGATTCTTTAGAAAATCAACAAGCTCTCTGACCTCCATTTTTGCCTCTTCCAACCCTGCAACATCCGAGAAATCGACCTTTACATGCGATTCTTTATCAAACAACTGGGCTTTAGATTTTCCGACACTAAAAATACCACCTGCACCACCTGCACCGGCACTACCACCCATCCGGCGGAAAATAAATAACCACACACCAACCAATAAAGCTAAAGGGAGAATCCATCCAAGCAAATCACCCATAATATTTTTACGTGTCTCATACCTCACACTTATTATTTCGCTCTCGTTGTAGCCATATTTTTCCTGTGCTTCTTTAATATTCGCACTAAAAACCTCAACTGAGGGAATGGTGTAAGAAAAATGCGGCCCGTTATTAGGAATACCTCCAAATCCATGACTGTCAACATCAGAGTATCTGCCGGAAGCTAATTTATCAGGTTTAATATAGATCTCTGCCTTTTCTTTATTCACCACAACAATCTTTTCCACATCACGATTTTGTATCATTTCCCGTTCAAGTCTCTGCCAGGATATCTCCTCGTTTCCTGATCCTGAAAAGATAAACTGAAATCCGAGTATAGCTAAAGCAACAGCCCCATAAATCCAATAAGCATTAAATTTAGGTTTACCGGAAGGTTTACCATCCTTATCTGGCTTAACCTTATTTTTATCTGTTTTTTTTGAATCTGTCATTCTCAATAGTTATTTTTTCACTTATCAATCTTCTCAATTTTTGCATCCGCCCACAACTCTTCAAGTTTATAAAAATCTCTGAATTCTTCTTGAAAAACATGCACTAATACATCTCCGTAATCTAATAAGACCCAATGTGCATTTTCCAGTCCTTCAATATGCAAAGGATTTTCATTTAATTCTTCTTTAACACGTTCTTTTACCGATTGTGTGATTGCTTCAACCTGTATGTTTGAATTTGCATGACAAATAATAAAATTCGAACAAACTGCATTTTCCAGATCTGCAAAATCAAGATTTACTATCTCTTGCCCCTTCTTCAGTAAAATACCCTCTATTATTATATCTAAAAGACCCCCATTATCTACTTGCTCTTTAACTTTCATTAGCAATATTTAAGCACAAAGGTAATAGAATCAAATCAATGGAACAATAAACTTAATTAATAACCGTATATTTAAACTGAATTAATCCCCGAAAAAGAGAAATTTCGCCTGGTTTAACATACTGAAATAATTATCAGGACTTTTTTAAGGGGAAAAAGTTATTTAATATTCAATGAATTGAACTATTTATATTTTTATATTGTGAATATTTATTGTACAATTTAGATGCCAATTTAATAAAACCGGAGAAAACTTACACAATGTCTGAACAAATCATCGGTAACAAAATAATATATAATGATATTATACCTTCAACAAACACCTGGGCAACTAATTTATTAAAACATAAAAGGCCCCCTGAAGGCACGATCATCAGTACAAATCAACAAACCGCAGGCAGGGGGCATGGGACAAATAAATGGGAAAGTAAAAGAGGTAAAAATCTGACATTTAGCATCATCCTTTATCCGGTTTTCCTGAAAGCCAACGAACAGTTCCTGCTCTCAATGGCAATATCACTGGGTATCAAGGATTTTATTGAACTGTTTGTAAATAATGTTTATATCAAATGGCCAAATGACATTTATGTGTCAGATGACAAAATTGCAGGTATCTTAATTGAAAACTCTATTTCGGGTAATGATTTCGATTATTGTGTTGCCGGAATAGGGATAAATATAAATCAGGGAAAATTCACCCGGGATGCTGTTAATCCAATATCATTAGTTCAGCTCACCGGCAGAAAATATGCACTGGATGACTCGCTGAATCTACTATGCAGGCAGCTTGATTTCCGGTACAACCAGTTAAAAGAGGCAAAAAACAGGCAAATTATTAAAGCTAATTACTTAAACAACCTGTATCATTATCAGGAATTTGTTCAATTCAGGCACGAAAACAAAAAATTTACTGCCAAAATTACCGGGATTGATTCATCAGGAAGACTAATTATCCTTCATAAAAACGGAGAAACTGAAAAATTCGGATTTCATGAAGTGAGTTTTGCCTAGTCAAACGTGTACTCTTCTATCTTGTCAATCATCAGGTTAACAAAGCTTTTAAGTGGTTTGGCAGCTACCATTTTCATCATCGGGTTAAGATCTGCTTTAATTGTGAGTTTTATTCTTGTATCATTTTCCTCAATTTCCTTTATCTGGATCCAGAAGAAAAATTCTAAACCGGCTGTTCCATCACCTGAAATTTTCACCAGTTTATTAGGTTCCTTTTCAATAATTTTTAAACCTGCTTTCCCAATACCATCAACAGTAAATTTACATTGTTCAGCTGAAGCTTCCCATTCTTTTACCTTATCTGCAGGTATAAACCGACTGAAATTCCTGAAATCGGAAAGAAAACCAAAAGCTTTTTCTCCCGATGTGTCCAGTTTTCCAATTCTGCTTTCAAACTTTGTCATGATGAGACTGTTTTATAGTTACCCGGATCCTTTCGCCATGTTTTCAAAGTCTCAAGATGATCCTTATTAATATAACCCGATTCAAGGGCAATATCTACCAGGTCGTTATAATTACTAAGTGTAATAAGGTTGCATTGTGCCTTCTTGAAATTATCCTCAGCCAAAACAAAACCATACGTAAAGATTGCCAGCATACCAATAACATTACACCCGGCTTCCCTTAATGCAAAAACAGCATTAAGACTGCTTCCTCCGGTTGAAATCAGATCCTCAATAACCAGGACATTCTTCCCTTTTTCCACAACACCTTCGATCTTGTTACCAAGACCATGTGATTTTGCACCAGACCGGACATAAACAAAAGGAACATCCAGTTCCTGTGCAACCAGTACACCCTGGGCAATAGCCCCGGTAGCAACTCCTGCAATTACTTCGGTTTGCGGATATTTATCCCTGATAATTTCAACAAACGAATCCCTTATAAATGATCTGACATCAATATAAGACAGGGTTTTTCGGTTGTCACAGTATATCGGCGATTTCCACCCGGATGCCCATGTAAAGGGTTTTGCCGGTTCTAATTTTATTGCCTTAATTTGTAACAGGTATTCACTTGTCTTTTTGCTTATTTCATTCATAGTCTATGTATCAAATTTATATCAATAACAGAGTAATTTCACTTTCTGATGATTTGAAAAAATATTCTTTACAAAAATACAGGTTATTCTATAAATACAATGACGCATCCGGGCTTTCTGAGTCAGTTATTTCATTTATTAACTCTGATAAAACTCCATCATTGTTTGTGTATCATACCAATATGCTGGAATTATGGGCAGAATTCAGGAAGATTTTCCGGGTAATTGAAGCAGCAGGAGGATTAGTATGGAACAAGGCAGGAAGATTCCTTGCTATCAAAAGATTTGGAATATGGGATCTTCCAAAAGGAAAAAAAAATAAAGGAGAAAGCACTGAATTATGTGCACTCAGGGAAGTAAGTGAGGAATGTGGAATCAGTGAGCCCGAATTAAAAAATCTTTTAGGGATCACATATCATATGTATTTCCTTAAAAGCAAACTTGTTTTGAAAGAGACAAGCTGGTTTGAAATGTTTCATAGTGGTCTTGACCAGCTCATCCCTCAAATTGAAGAAGATATTACAGAAGCACGCTGGTTTAATCCGGATGAAGTTTCAGTTATAACCAAAAACACTTATCCTTCTATTATTGATATTCTGGAAAAGGCAGGAATTATTACCGGGT
>JAGGXD010000008.1 GCA_021163295.1 Bacteroidales bacterium | reverse complement strand
TTACTACACACCCACACCCTCGTCCTATCGTTCTATCGTTCTATCGTTCTATCGTTCTATCGTTCTATCGTTCTATCGTTCTATCGTTCTATCGTTTACCAAACCTCAAACATCTTCAAACCTTAAACTTTTCATCTTCCTCTTACCGGCATTGACATCCGCAGACTGGAACCCACTTGGCGAAGATTGCGATTGCAACAAAAGCTGCTTAAAACCAATAGAAATAAACATACTGAATTGACATGTATCCACAATTCTTCACTCTTCTCTTCCTACTTACCCACTCAACGTACTCAACTACTTTCAGTTCAGAGTCCGGGTTTTTTTTCACCTCTTCTCTTTGCATTTATTCCCATTTTTCCGTATTTTTGCGGAAAAACAGAAATAGATATGCTTTATCAGGAATTCTATAAAACATGGTTTGACCAGGCATGCATTACTACTAACCAGGTTTATGCCTGTCGTCCAAATTTTGATAAAAACAATTTTAGCCGGTGGGTTTAAATGATTATATAAAATTTCCTGTATCCCCTTGTTATTATTTGTCTTTATATTCTTTTGTAATATTGTTGTTCTCGTCTGTTACTTCCGTAAGAAAAAGACTCCCGGCAGTATAACTCACTGATACGCTGCATGAGCCGTCACTATTCACTATCCACTTTGGTACAGTCTGTCCATTGGTTTTCAGCGCCAAACGTTTAGTATGTCCTTGTGCTATTGACCATGTCTCGCCGGGAGCACCCTTTTCTGTTACTTCATTTATCGGCGAGTTATCAAATACATTCTCTGCATATGGCAGGGTGGTCCCGGTAAAAGGAAGATAACTACGCACAACACGACCGGTATTATCATACTGTGTTGCTGATATAATATCGTTTTTTGCTGCATTCGCCTCAACTCCTTTGTCCCTTGCAACCATTTCCCAAAAATTCCAGTCATCTATTAAAAAGGAATAACATAGAAACTACAATCATTTTTTCTGTGAAATTTATAGCTTTAGCGCCTGAAATATGGAGAAGCAATTAAAAAAAGGGTTTGTGTTTTTTATTATTGATCTGGTAATAGTTACCGGTTCTTTCTTCCTTACTGTCTGGTTCAAATCGGGTATAAATGCTTCTTATATCGAAAGACTCCTTCCCTCTTTTCTAATATTCCTTATGTTATGGATGGTTATTTCTTTTCTTTTCAAAAAATTTGATCTCCCCAAAGAAATTGTTCTTGCCAGAAAACTGAGCAACCTGGTCCTTTGTAATTCTTTCATTCTGGGTTCAGTCACATTCCTGATGTACCTTTTAAGAACAGCCGATTATTCACGTACGATTGTGTTTGGCACAATATTGATTGCTTCAGTTATTGAGATTATTGCTGTTAATATTTATTATTTCCTCCAGATCGCCCGTGTCAGCTCCTTTCCACTCGACCATGAATATATTGCCCTCAAACAGTTACAAATGAATGGTAAGAGGAAAAACGGAAACGGGGATGAACAAACTGCAGCTTCTGTAAATTCAAATATCCCTGAATACATCCGGGACAATATTATTACTGAATATGGGAAACCTGTATTTGATTTTATTTTCAGGAATGCTAATGTGGGCGATAAGGATATCCTTATGCTCTCAACAACAACACTTTTTAATATCAGGAACCAGCCTGAAAACCGGTATTTTTCCATTTTCAATCTGAAACGGATCAATGATATCCGTTACATTAACAGGTTTTTTGAAACGGCAAACTCAAAACTTCCTTTGGATGGCACATTTATTTGTTGTGTTGAAACCAAGGATATGAGAAAGAAAAGGCTGTTCAAAAAATATTTTTTGCCTTTCAATTTTTTCTATTATTACCTGCTTGACTACCCCATAAAAAGGTTTTTCCCAAAATTCGGTCTTACAAAAGGTTTCTACTTTTTCCTCACCCATGGTAATAACCGTGTTATCACACGGGCTGAAACCCTGGGTCGTTTAATATCCAGCGGATTTGAAATAACAGATGAAGAGTATATTGGTAGCTTATGCTATTTGGCTGCAAAAAAAGTGAAGGAACCGTTATTTGACCCTGAACCAAGCTATGGCCCGCTGGTAAAACTTGACCGTATCGGTAGGAACGGTGAAATGATCAGGGTACTTAAGCTCCGCACTATGTATCCTTTTGCAGAATATTTACAGGATTACATGTACTCGATGCATGAACTTCAGGATGGGGGTAAATTCGATCATGACTTTCGTGTTTCAACAATGGGGAAAATCATGAGACGATTATGGATTGATGAGCTTCCCATGCTTTATAACTTGCTTAAAGGCAACATGAAACTTGTAGGTGTAAGACCCCTGAGCAAGCAATACTTTAACCTGTATGATAAAGAATTACAGGACAAGCGAACAAAACATAAATCCGGACTCATCCCTCCTTTCTATTACGACCTCCCAAAAACCCTCACAGATATTCAGAAATCCGAAATGAAGTACCTGGAAGCATATGAAAAAGCTCCATTCCGTACCGACTGGAAATATTTCTGGAAAGCCATTTTTAATATTGTTATCAAACAAGCCAGGAGTAATTAAGTAAAAAGTACAAAGTAAAAAGTATAAAGTGCAATGCTTTTGCCGGAAAATCTTTATTTTAGGGGTTAAATCTTAATTGAGAATGAAAAGAATCATAATAATTATATTTCTTTCTGCCTTCTTTCAAGTCAATTTTGGACAAAGTGTCTATCACCATATTTCTCATAAATCATTATACGATTTTCTTGACGAACTTGCCAACCAGCAGATAATTGATCTGAATTCTGTTGCTAAACCTTACTCACGAATGGTTATCGCAAAAAAACTTCAAGAGGCAGCACAACAGACTGACCGGCTTAATAGCCGTCAGCAACAAGATCTTGCTTTCTACCTGAAGGATTTTAATAAGGAGTTGAAACCCGGCAAACAATTCACGAAACGCCTGGATCTGCTATATAAAAAAGACTCCGTATTTACATTATCAATAAACCCGGTAGGGGGACTCCAATACTGGACTAACAAAAACGGGGCAGTATGGCATCGCTGGAACGGGGCAGAAGCATTTGCATATTACGGTGATCATTGGGGCTTTTATGCCAGTCTGAGGGATAATCACGAGAATGAGAAACTATCGGAGGATCAATTTCTTAACCGGCGAACGGGAGGAAATTATAAGGCACATTACGATTACAGTGAAATGATGGGAGGAGTAACCTACTCATGGGATTGGGGAATGATAGGATTGGTGAAGGATCATTTTACATGGGGCACAAATTATAACGGTTCGAATATTTTTTCCGGTCGTACTCCCTCTTTTGCCCATATAAAATTAAACCTGAAGCCGGTTTCCTGGTTCGAATTTAACTATGTTCACGGATGGCTTGTCTCTGAAGTGGTTGACAGCTCAAGATCATACTTCCTGGTAAACAGCTACGGCACAGATTACAGGGAAGTGTTTTATAAGAAATTCATTGCAACCAACCTTTTCACATTTACACCAATTAAAAAACTGAATATCTCTGTCGGGAACTCAATTGTTTATTCTGATATAGGAATACATCCGGGATATCTCATCCCCCTTTTCTTTTTTAAATCGGTCGATCACACCCTCAACTCAGGAATTGATAACCAGAACTCCCAGATGTTTTTTGATATAAGTTCCAGACAATTAAAAAACCTTCACTTGTATGCCTCATTTTTTGTTGATGAAGTCTCTATCGGACGAATGTTCAAGCCTGAAGAACACTCTAATTTCTTCTCAACCAAACTGGGCTTCAGGGCAAACCGGATCCCTGTACAAAACATGGCTGTAACTGCTGAATACACACGTACAAATCCGCTGTCATTCATGCATTATGTGCCCACATTAACCTTTGAATCAAACCGTTTTAACCTGGGACATTATCTCCGCGATAACTGCAAAGAAATTTACTTATCACTTGAAGCCAAACCATTGCGTGGATTGTTCCTTAAAGCATCCTATACCTTTGCACAAAAAGGACCCGATTATACCGCACTCGGAACCCACCGTCTCGGTCTTCCGTTTATGGAATCGGTTGAATGGGAAAGCAGCATGCTCTCTCTGTCTGCCCGGTACGAAATTATAAATGACGGATTT
>JAGGXD010000021.1 GCA_021163295.1 Bacteroidales bacterium | reverse complement strand
TCCATTGAGCTTTTAATTTTTGCGGAAGTAGAAAACTCGGAAAGCATAGCATTACTCAAACCATGTGCCAGCAGAATAACCAGAGGGAATTCTTTTGCTCCATAACGAAAAATAGCAAAAGTGGTGGCATCAAATTTACTTGTAACTATAGCGCCGTCAATATATTGCGCTGATCCACTAAGTAATGCGCTAATTATCAATGGAGTTCCCAGCCTCAAATGTTCTTTTATGAAAGGAAGAGAGAATCTGATCTCAGCATATTTTGCCAACAGAAAAAACAACCATATTAATCTCAGGACGGATATTGCTATCAGTCCCCACACAGAATATACAATATCATATCCCATAAAAATTGGGATTACCACAAATCCAAGTTGAAGACCAAAGGAAATTGCGGCATAACGGATAATATTGGCTGATTGATTTTTTACTAAATATATATACTCAATAAGTACAGACGGGCTATTAAGCAGAATATAAACCAGAAGTAAATTTATCAACGGCACATTACCGGAAATACCAAAAACGGAAAAGTTATGTTTAAGACTTAATCCAAAAAGAAAAGCAACAAAACTGAAGAAGGTAAGCAGGATAAAAGCATTGAATATCTCCGGAGATTTTTTTGAATTATTCTCACCATCCCTTGAAAACGCCTTATTATTCTTGTATAGAGGAAGGAAGGATTGAATCAGACCTGTTACCCAGAAAAAACTTATAAAACTTGCTATAAACAAAAAAACCTCAAAAACCCCGATCTGTTCAGCAGAAAGGTAGCTCTTTGTAAATAGAATACTTATTACCAGGAATGTACTAAACCTGGTTAATTGATATGTCTGCAGGGCAGATATATTATTTACTGGTTTAAATAATTTCAAGTTCTGTTTTTGTTTTATCAGTGGAATAATTCAACAAGATTACAAAAGTGCGACAAATATAATCAAACGATAAAGAAAAAGAAGTGACTAAAGTGACTAAAGTTGGTAAAAGGAAGTTGAGTTGTTGAGTTGTTGATTAAGGAAGAAGGCAAAATAAAAAAATAATTTATTCTTTTATGAAAAACAGATGTTAATATTTATCTTTGCAAACCCAAAACATGAGCATTATTGTATTGGAGAGTTAAGTATAAGTTCTTTTAATAAGCATACATGGTGGGTGTAGCTCAGTTGGTTAGAGCACTGGATTGTGGTTCCAGGGGTCGTGGGTTCAACTCCCATCATCCACCCAAACCAAAAAACCCGGTTTCTGTAAGAAATCGGGTTTTATTTTTTCCACTGCGTTGAAAGCTTGCTTTCATAAGCAGGGGGGAAAATAAAACCCGGAGAGCTGCCGCAGGCAGCGATCGGGTTTTTTGGTTTGGTGCACCCCCAGATTCACGAGCTGACGAAGTCAGCGAGCAACCCCATCATTTTCCATGAGTTGCCTATAGGCAGCGAGCAATCCCATCATCCAATCCGCCTAGCGGTTTAAAACCGCTTGGCGGATAGCAAATAGCAGCTTCCTGACAAAAAACCGTAAAAGAGCTAACATAGTCAGCGATTTAATATTTATTTAGACATTAATTATCCGCGGATTGTCTGTTTATATACAATAGGCAGATAATATTTGTCTAATGTCGGATATTTATTATCTTTGTATTGTCAATTAATATACAATAGAAGGATAATAAATATCAATAAAATGAGCAATATATTTAGTTGGGACATTATTAAAAGATTTTCCGGTAATGACCGGGATTGTTTCACCTACAATGATGTAGTATTAGAATATCCTGATACAGATAAGATTTATTTATCGAAAGTTCTTTCCGGGATGGTAAAGAAAGGAATGTTAATTAAGTTAAACCGTAATCTTTACCATATTGTTCCTTCAAGTGCGGATGCAAACACATATATTCCGGATTGGCATCTTGTTGCAAAATATTTAATGAAAGGGAAGGATTATTATATTGGTTATTATTCAGCAATGCAGATTCATGCACTAATAACACAACCAAGTTTAAAAGAGATTGTTGTAACAAACTTCCAGGTAAAACCTTCATCAAAAAAAATTCGGGGTATTGAATTTCAGTTTGTAAATCATATTCAAACAAGATTTTTCGGATATAAAAACACATGGATAAACCGGCACGAAAAAGTAATGGTAAGTGATATTGAAAAAACACTTGTTGATGCTGTGACAAGACCCCATTTATGCGGAGGTATGATTGAGGTGGGGAAAGCCATATATGAAACCAGGGACAAGATCAAATTGGATACATTATTATCGTATTTGACTCAAAACGAAAGTCAGGTCGCAATAAAAAGATACTTGTTTATTTGTGATTTGATCGGTATAGACTGGACTGTACATCATGAAAGTATGCTACAGAAGATTGGGTCAAGCTTTTCTTTATTAGATACTACAGGTCCGGACCAGGGGAAAAAAGATTCAAGATTTTGCCTGAAAATTAACATAGATACTGAAACCATTAAGAATTCAATATTCACATGATTAAACCGAAGGAAATAAGCAAATTAGCCAATAGTGAAGGAGTAAGGCAGCAACAAATTGAAAAGGATTATATAATATCATGGATTATATGGGGTATCTATAACAATGATACATTAAAAGATGCATTAATATTCAAGGGAGGGACATGTATAAAGAAAGTGACTAAAAAGGAGCATGTTCTGGAAAAAGCCTGGACGGATAATCTTAGCCATCAAATAAAATATCTTCGGAAATTCAACGATGTCTGGAGAGACTTTAAGAAGCAGCTTCGGAAATTTGAGAAATGTAAATAATTGCTAATCATTCCCTGAGAGCTGCCGCAGGCAGCGACCGGGTTTTTTGGTTTGGTGCACCCCCAAAGGATTCGCGAGCTGCCGAAGGCAGCGAGCAACCCCATCATCCCGTTTGCTTTTATAAGCAAGGGAATAATGATAACCGGATCGCCACTATATATGTAGCATATTTCGATAAACTCAGCGCCATATACTTGCATTTAACAACAATTCCATCAACCTGGTATACAATTAATTAAAGAGAGCGTAAAATAAAAATTGTTTGGAATGGTATTTTGAGTCAAAAACAAAATAAAAATGATACCCTTTTATATAATATTCCTTAAAACCATTGCTTTATAATATCAGTTACGATCTCACATCTAATAGAATACTTGATATCTCAACCAAATAATCCTCCCCCAAACAATTGCAATCGTAGATTGGGCTGGATAATTTATCATAAACCTCCCCTGTATTTGAGCAGTAAAAAACGGACATTTTTTCAATTTTTCAAGTCAAGCTTATTTCATATTATTTACTATAAAGAATTTCTTAACTTTATGTCTTATTTAGTTCCACTTTAGCTGACGACATACAGTAAATTGACATTTTGAATAAAACGAACAAAACATTCGTTTTATAAACTTTATGATTCGCTAAAGCGAAGGTTTATCTCGTTTATAAACAAGTTACAGGGCATTTAAAGAAACTATAATTGCATAATTTATAACATAAGGAAAAGAATATAAATGAACATAACTGATATTGTCTTAAAGACTGAAAAACCTAAAATC